>JAILKL010000132.1 GCA_024693775.1 Pseudobutyrivibrio sp. | reverse complement strand
GACTCTTTCTTTCCTACATACATCTGAGCGATTTCTGCACCGTCTCTATCGCCTGTGTTTGTAATAGTGAAAGAAACACCATTTTCTGAAACTGTAAGGTCGCTATATTTGAATGTTGTGTAGCTAAGACCAAATCCGAATGGGAACTGAACTGCTACATCAGCTGTATCGTAATAACGATATCCAATGAAAGGTCCCTCTCTGTACTGGAGGTTTCTCTTGTCCTGATTTGCATAATTTACGATTGAGCAATCTGTATATGCAAATGGATAAGACTCTGTAAGCTTTCCAGTAGGAATTTCCTTTCCTGTAATAATATCAAGAAGGGCTGATGCTCCAGCCTGTCCTGTAAGGTATCCGTGAAGAAGCGCCTGGACCTTTCCAAGCCATGGCATCTTGACTGCTGAACCAGCACTCATAACACCAATAACGTGTTTGTTGAACACTGTGATAGCCTCGAGCTCCTTAATCTGGTACTCAGGAACGTCCATAGACATTCTATCTGCGCCCTCGCTCTCAGCGATTTCATCGAGACCGAAGAAGTAAAGAACAACGTCTGCATCCTCTGGATTCTCAACTACTGTAAGGTCATAATTTCCAATTACATCTGCTACTGTCTCAACCTTTGTTGAATTAACCTGTGAGCTACCAGAACCCTGATAACGTGGCTTTTCAACGAATGGTCCCTTTAACGCAACCTTTGTACCAGGTGCAAGTGGAAGGATTGACTCCTCGTTTTTAAGAAGAACTGCTGAATTAACGGCTGCCTTCTTTGCGATAGCGTGATGTGCCTCTACATCAAAGCCCTTTGTATGATCGTTTTCTTTAACATAAAGAGCTGCCTCAATAATAGGTAAGATAGCTCTGTCGATTTCTGCCTCTGTTATGCGACCCTCGCCCTCAGTAGCTGCCCAGATGAGCTCTCTTGCTGAATCAAGGCCAGGATTTGGCATCTCAACATTTGACTGACACTTTACACCCTCAACGTGGTCGTTACTAGCACCCCAGTCAGTAACAACAATACCGTCGAATCCCCATTCCTCACGAAGGATGTCTACAAGTAAGTGCTTGTTTTCGTTTGCGTATTCACCGTTTACTTCGTTGTAAGCAGACATGATTGTCTTTGCTCCACCTTCTTTTACAGCGATTTCGAATGCTGTAAGGTAAATCTCTCTAAGTGTACGCTCATCAACTACAGCGTTCATAGCCATACGACGATACTCGCGAGAATTTACAGCGAAGTGCTTAGGGCAAGAATAAATGTGCTTGCTCTGAATACCGCGAACGTAAGCTGCTGCCATCTTTCCTGCAAGGATTGGATCCTCACTGAAGTACTCGAAGTTACGTCCACATAATGGTGAACGCTTCATATTGAGACCAGGTCCAAGTAAAACGTCTACGTTCTGTGCAACTGCTTCCTCACCGAGTGCAGCACCGATTTCCTCTCCTAGGCTAGGATCCCAGCTGTTTGCTACTGTAGCTGCAGTAGGGAAACATGTAGCAGGTAATGACTCGTTAAGTCCAAGGTGATCTCCTGCTCCCTCCTGACGTCTAAGACCGTGAGGTCCGTCAGAGAATGTAATTGACTGTATACCCATACGTGGAATATCACGTGATTCCCACTCATTTTTTCCGCTAAGTAATGCGGCCTTCTCCATTAAGGTAAGCTTTGAAATAATTTCTTTAGCGTCCATAATGCTCCTCCATTTTCTATGGTTCTAATTTACCACCATAATAAAAAAAGCAAGTCGTCCTTAGGACAACTTGCTAAAAATCACGGATAACTTGCACTATTTTTGATTGACTGTGATTATATGTGATTATTCGTTATAGGATAACAGCACCTTTACCTTGAACCATCCATCCTCGTAGGTACAATTCATGGCACCGCCGTACTTCTCTGCCACCTGCAAAATTGACTTTAGTCCAAAGCCATGCTTTACATTATCTCCCTTTGTGGTGGCAGGTAAATTGCCACTGCCAAATCTACGTCGACCCTGATTGCTCTTTAATCTAACTGAAGAGCCATCGCTATAGTTTTCGCATTCTACAATGATAAATTTATTTCGTCTACGAACTGACAAGGTAATCAGTCGCTTATCTTTATTTTCTACCTGCTGTGTGGCTTCGATGGCATTATCTAGCACATTACCAAACAGAGAACAAATATCCTTTACATGGATTCCCACCAGGACGTCTCCGTCTACCATGGCATTTAAGGCTATGCCCTTCTTCTGGCACTGCAAACTCTTTGTAGTAAGGATAACATCCAAAACCTGGTTACCAGTGTTCATGAACGACTCCTGGATAGCAATGGCCTGCTCCATGTCGTTTAGCACATCTGCACGCTTTTGTGGATCATCCTCATTCTTTAAAGCCATGACATAATGCTTCATGTCATGCATTTCTTTTCTCAGCGCCTCAGAGTTGTCTACTGCCAGCTTGTACTGCTCGTACTGCTTTTGAAAGAGCTGGTTAATAGCATCGTTTTCGTTCTTTGCTGCCAGCTCATTTCTACGACCCATCTGAGTCATGAGCATCAGCATACCACCAAAATCTACCAGAGTTCTGACATACAGCATATTCTCACTGGCAGAAAATGGTGTTCTTGTGGTGACAAAGCTGATGTTTGACATAATAAAGGCACCAACACCTGTAGCTGCCACACCGATTAATTCCTTTGTGGAAATGTTGATATTTCTATGCGCAGGAATATTGTCCCTTTCAAACCTATAATATGTTTTAAATGTAATGGCATACACGATACACATAGTAACAAATGAAGCGACAAATCCCTCATGTCCGCTGATTCGCACTGACCAAACATAAAGCTGCTTGTACAAGCTGGCCGCAAACTCAGCTAGTACAAAAGCGTGTGTGGTAAGCACACCGCAATCCCTTGGCTTTATATCTAGCACCATGTACAGTGATAGGAAAATCAGTGCCACAGCCCCAATCATAGTCAAAATCCAAAATCCAATTGGCAATATTCCAGCTACAAACTGGAAAAGTACCATCACCAAAAAAGAAACCACGCATTGAAAAAAATAGGTTCTGCCGTGGCTCTGTCGCTTATAAATATTAAAATAAACAAATACCGCTAGCCATTCAGCAATAGCGGTAAATAATCTAGGTGTATCCTGCAATACATCAGGATTCAAAAATGCGTTTAACAATATAAATTCTCCTAAGCTTTATAAAATATCTTCTGTTAATGCAGCCATGAATTCCTTTTTCTTGGCGCGGCTTATAGGAAGCGCTGTGTCATTTGAAAGTAGCACCTCTTCCTTTTGAACTGCCTCCACATATGACAGATTAACAACATATGCGTTATGGCATTTACTAAAGCCATGTGTGGCCAACATTTCCTCGAATCTCTTTAATGGACCAGCAGTGACATAGTCCTGCTCCTTGCAATGCACAATAACATTGTTTCTCTGACTCTCGATATAGTAAATATCATCACAATCCAGCTTTAGCTGCTTGTCATCTACAGAAACCTTTATGTAAACTCTCTGTCGCTTTGCCTTTACTCTTGTGGTGGCCTTGTCAATAAGCTGCTCGAACTGAGTATATGGCACCGGCTTTAATACATACCCCAAAGCATCTACTGCATAGCCCTGAACCGCATATTGAACTGTAGATGTGATAAAAATGATAATAACATCCGAATCCACCTTGCGAATCTTCTCTGCCGCAGCCATACCATCCAAATGTCTCATTTGAATATCCAAAAGAATAATATCAAACTGAGCTTTGTACTCATCTACCAGATCAATTCCATCTGGCAAATAAGATATGTTAAATTCCACATCATTGGATTTAGCATAGTTTTCTATATAGTTTTTTAGCAGCTCTGCCTGCTGTAATTCATCCTCAACAATACAAATATTAATCATGCCTATACATTACCTCAGTTTTTGATTGTGTGCAAGTGAAATTGCCTTCGGGGATGGGCGGGTCGTGGCAATACGGGAAGATTCTCCCATTGGATAATTGCCTTCGGCAATGGGAGTCACGGGATAATACGGGAAGACCCGCCCATGAAATAATTGCCTTCGGCAATGGGCGGGTCGTGGTAATACAAAAACAGCCTAGCTAAAAGCTAGACTGTTTTTATATTACTGTTCATTCATCTTTGCTAATTTTGCGGCTTGGTCGGCAGCTATTAGGGCATCTAAGATTTCCTGGATGTCTCCGTTCATAATCTTGTCTAGCTTGTATAATGTGAGGTTGATTCTGTGATCTGTAACACGTCCCTGTGGGAAGTTGTATGTACGAATCTTTTCAGCACGGTCGCCAGTACCAATCTGTGAACGACGCTCTGCTGCCTCAGCATCCTGCTGCTTTTGTAACTCTAAATCATATAGCTTTGCACGTAAGAGCGCGAAAGCCTTTTCCTTGTTCTGAAGCTGTGACTTTTCTGTCTGGCTGTAGATAACAATACCTGTTGGGTAGTGAGTAAGACGAACAGCTGAATCTGTTGTGTTGACACACTGACCACCGTTACCAGAAGCACGCATAACATCGATACGGATATCCTTTTCCTCGATCTGTACGTCTACTTCCTCAGCCTCTGGCATAACAGCTACTGAACATGTAGAAGTCTGGATACGTCCCTGTGACTCTGTCTCTGGAACACGCTGTACACGATGTACACCTGACTCATATTTAAGAATAGAATAAGCACCTGTTCCCTTTACCATGAACTCGATGTTCTTCATTCCACCGATACCTGTTTCATCAGCCTCGAGAAGCTCTACCTTCCATCCACGTGACTCTACGTAATGTACATACATACGATAAATCTCTGCGGCAAAAAGCGCTGCCTCTTCTCCACCTGCACCTGCACGAATTTCTACGATAACGTTCTTGTCATCGTTAGGGTCCTTAGGAAGAAGTAAAATCTTTAATTCCTGCTCAAGACGCTCTACCTCTGTCTGAGACTCCTTCATCTCTTCCTTTGCAAGCTCTTTCATTTCCTCATCAGACTCCATCTCAAGAAGCTCTAATGAATCCGCAATGTTCTGCTTATGTGCTGTATACTGCTTGTATGCCTCTACGATTGGTGCAAGGTCTGACTGCTCTTTCATGAGTGATCTAAATCTAGCATTATCGTTTGCTACATCTGGCTCTGAAAGAAGGTTCATAACCTCCTCGTATCTTAAAACTAAATCCTCTAATCTATCAAACATATAAACCTCCGAAAATCCCACTAAAAACTACTAAATTATATCATCATACCAAATATATTTATTATCTAAATATGCTGTTAAAAGCCTTGGTAAATTATAAAAAATCATCAAAGAATCGCTATAAATGTCCCTTGACTACTCTGTTGTTTCTGGCGAGATCCTTTATTACCTGGACGTCCTTGAAGCCTGCCTCTACAAACATAGCATATACCTCTGCGCCCTGGTCATGACCGATTTCGACTAAAAGCCATCCATCCTCTGTCAAATACTCTGGGGCCTGTGCCACGATTTTTCTGTAGAAGAACAAGCCATCATCTGTGCCATCTAAGGCCAATCTAGGCTCGTGCTCTCTAACCTCTGGAGCCAATTTTTCGATTTCTGCTGTTTTGATGTATGGTGGGTTTGAGACAATTACATTGTATTTTCCAGTAACCTCTTCAAAGAGGTTGCTACGGATAAACTGAGCTCTGTCACCAACAAGTCTCTCGCCATTGTCTCGAGCCACCTCAAGTGCATCAGCTGAAATATCCACGCCAAGACCTGTTACGTTTTGTCCTAAAACCACTAAAGAAGTGAGAATGCATCCACTACCTGTGCATACATCAAGCACTCTACTTCCCTCAGGAATAATCTTTAATGTCTCTTCTACTAGTGTCTCTGTATCCTGTCTAGGGACTAGTACATTTTCGTTTACCTTGAATGTAATCCCCATGAATTCCTGCTCACCAGTGATATGCTGCAATGGAATATGATTTGCTCTTTGCTGCATCAATCTCTGGTATTTATTTAATGCCTCTTCATCCATAGGCTCTCTCTGATTCATAAAGAACTGAGCCCTGGTAATGCCAGTGACAAAAGAAAGTAGATACCAAGCGTCTAGCTGTGCATCTACGATTTTTTCAGACTCTAACAGAAGGATTCCATTTTCTAAAGCCTGTCTATAAGTCATTTATAAATTCCTTCCAATCAAATACTGCTTCGACAGAGGCGATTCCCACCTCTATCATCTCGTCGTCTGGCTCCATAACCGTAAGCTTCTGTAGCCACAAGCCTGGCTTTGAAAACACGTTAACGACTGAATTGTCATATCTACCAGCCAAACGAATAAACTCAAATGAAATACCTGCAATAACAGGGATTAATAATAATCTGGCAAAAAGCTTGAGCCAGACATTATCAAAGCTGATAAACATGAATACAAATACCGAAATAATAAAAACGATAAAAATAAAGCTAGTGCCGCATCGCTTGTGGAAACGAGTGCTCTTTCGAACATTTTCCACTGTAAGTGGCAGGCCACTCTCGACGCAATTGATGCATTTGTGCTCAGCACCATGATACATAAAGGTACGACGAATGTCCTCCATGTGAGAAATAGCGGCAACATAACCAATAAAAATACTTATACGAATGATTCCCTCAATAAAGGCAAGTAAAGGAGCCGATGTAATATATCTATCTAAAAGTAAAGATATAAAATATGGCAAAGCAAAGAAAATGCCCATCGCAAGCACAAATGAAACAAAAAGTGTGCCTCCCATTTCGGCTTTTTCTTTCTTTTCTAGATGACTAAGCTCCTCTGCTGAAAGTGTGCTCTTATCAACAGCATCCTCTTCCTCAAAAAAGCTAGCCGAATACATAAGTGTACTAAGGCCAATAACCAATGAATCTACAAAGGAAACCATGCCTCTAACAATTGGAAGCTTGTGCCAAATGTTGTTTATGTCCTTTGTGTTTTTAACATCTACGGCTATTTTATGATCAGGCTTTCTAACTGCCACGGCATATTTACTGCCATTTCGCATCATAACGCCCTCCATAACTGCCTGTCCACCAATACCTGAATACTTCATTATTCGAGCCCCTTATAAAGAAAAACTGCCATCAAAAAATGGTAATGGCAGTTTTTAAATTAATGATTAACATAAGAAAGGGCTGAGAAAAATCTCAACCCTCAATGATTCTTTATCACAATGACTACTTTGCGTCAAAACCATACTTCTTGTTGAACTTATCAACACGACCGCGAGCTGCTGTAGCCTTCTGCTGTCCTGTGTAGAATGGATGGCACTTAGAACAGATTTCTACGTGGATTTCCTGCTTTGTAGAACCTGTTACGAATGTGTTACCGCAGTTGCAAGTAACTGTAGCCTGATAATAATCTGGATGGATACCCTGTCTCATTTAATTCACCTCTCGTTTAATAATGTTTACAATTTCCAACTGTAATTTACATGAATCTATAAAAGATACATGATTTGACTGTTTAAATGCGAGGGCCTCGCATTTCATCCCGATTAACAGCAGTGATATTGTAACATCTTAATACGTTTAATGCAAGCATATTTTATAACTACTGCATTAGTATATCTAAAATAGATTCGTATACCTCTTCACTACGGACCTTCCAATTGTTACATAATGTTTCTGCCATCTCTTTATTTGATACATGAAAGCTCAAATCCATAGTAGGAACATCGTTTTCATTTATGCGTAGCTGAACTACATATCCGCCTCTATCTGCCTTGAAATATGTGGCACGATATGAGTTTTCCTCGCGCATTGCAATTGAATTTGTCTGTAGGTATTTATCAATATCCTTGGATAATGGAGTGGAAATTTTTTCCTTGAAGAGCTCTAATGTCTTCTTTCCATCCTCTGTGATAGTGTAAGTTGTGTTGTTGTGGTGAGTGGTGGAAATAATGAGTCCAGCCTCCTCATCATCGCTAATAGCCTGCTGGGCGGTAAAGTAATCGGTCAAATCGCCCTCTAAAAAGAAATCGCTAATCTGGCTATTACTAAGCGGGAAACCACTTCGTTGTAGCAATTCTAGTATTGTTATTTTATAAATCATGGTTGGTTCTGCCATGGAATCCCCCTCCTATAAAACTCTATAGCTAATTTAAAACAAATTTGTTGCTATTATTTTTTCAAACAAGCTTTAATAGCGTTTGAAACTGCCACTGCAACGCGTGGATCAAATGCCTCTGGCAAAATAAATACATCGCTAAGCTGATCTTCGTCAACAAGGTTTGCAATTGCGTTTGCAGCTGCAAGCTTCATCTCCTCTGTGATAGCTGTAGCTCTGGCCTCTAGAGCGCCCTTGAAAATACCTGGGAAAACAACCACGTTGTTAACCTGGTTAGGGAAATCAGAACGACCTGTTCCAATAACTCTAGCTCCGGCTTCCTTTGCCTCGTCTGGCATAATTTCTGGTGTAGGATTGGCCATAGCAAAGAGGATAGAATCCTTTGCCATAGAAGCAACCATTTCCTTTGATACGATTCCAGGAGCAGAAACACCAACGAAAATGTCAGCGCCAACTAAAGCATCCTTTAATGTACCCTTTTCATGACCAAGATTTGTCACCTTTGTCATCTCCTGTTGCATCCAATTGAGGTTTGGATAATCAGGACCAATGATTCCTTCTCTATCGCACATCATGACATTTTTAAAGCCATATGTGAGAAGAAGCTTTGTAATTGCAATACCTGCAGAGCCTGCACCGTTTACAACTACCTTGCAATTTTCCTTTTCTTTTCCTACAACCTTAAGTGCATTTATGATACCAGCTAAAACAACTATTGCTGTTCCGTGCTGATCATCATGAAATACTGGAATATCCAACTCTTTTTTGAGTCGCTCTTCTATTTCAAAACATCTAGGTGCTGAAATATCTTCTAGATTGATACCTCCGAAGGTAGGTGCAAGAGCCTTTACTGTTGCAACTATTTCATCAGGATCTTGTGTATCTAGAACAATTGGGAATGCATTAACACCACCAAACTCCTTGAATAATACACATTTGCCCTCCATTACTGGAAGTGCAGCAAGTGGACCTATATTTCCTAGGCCAAGTACAGCTGAGCCATCTGATACAACTGCTACAGTGTTTGCCTTTAGAGTGTAGTTGTATGCCTCGTCAGGATTTTCTGCAATTATACGGCATGGTGCGGCAACACCAGGTGTATATGCAATTGATAAATCCTCCCTGCTTTTGACAGGTGCCTTTGCTGTAGTAGAAATCTTTCCATTCCACTGCTTGTGTAAAAATACTGCGGTTTCGTCTACTGATGCCATAACATATTCCCTCCTAGATAATGTGTTTTCTAATAACTAAATCAATGTATTCGTCATTAGACTTTGTATGTGCAAACATATTTAATATGTTTTCAACAGCTTCATCCTTGCGCATACCATTTATAGCCTTGCGCATGATTTCCATTGCATCTAATTCCTTTCGAGAAAGAAGTAAATCCTCTCGACGTGTACCAGATCCAGTGATATCTATTGCTGGGAATACTCTCTTTTCAGAAAGCTTTCTGTCCAGGATAACCTCCATGTTACCTGTACCCTTGAACTCCTCGAATACTACGTCGTCCATCTTTGAGCCAGTGTCTACAAGAGCTGTAGCGAGAATAGTAAGTGAACCACCCTCTCTCATGTTTCTGGCTGCACCAAAGAATTTCTTTGGCATGTGAAGAGCTGCTGGATCAAGACCACCTGAAAGAGTACGACCACTAGGCTGTACTGTAAGGTTGTAAGCTCTGGCAAGACGTGTAATAGAATCAAGAAGAATCATTACATCCTGTCCGTGCTCAACAAGTCTCTTTGCTCTTTCGATAACCATCTCTGAAACACGCTTGTGGTGCTCTGGACTCTCATCAAATGTAGAATAGATAACCTCTACATTTTTGCTGTTTCGCATAGTGTCCTTCATATCTGTAACTTCCTCAGGACGCTCATCTATAAGTAAAATAATCAAATGCATGTCTGGATGTGAGTAATTTACTGATGTGGCTACTTCCTTTAGAAGTGTGGTCTTACCTGCCTTTGGCTGAGATACAATCATACCTCTTTGTCCTTTTCCGATAGGGCTCACAAGATCGACGATACGCATCGCAACAGAGCTGCGCTGACGCTCTAATCTAATTCGCTCATTAGGGAAAATTGGTGTAAGATCTTCGAAGTTGTGACGCTTTGTTGCTGCCTCTGGATTGTATCCGTTGATTGAATCAATGAGCATCAAAGCTGCAAATTTATCATTAGGATTGTTGAAACGCTTTTTTCCAACAATAATATCACCTGTTTTTAAATTGAATTTCTTGATTTGAGACTGAGAAACATAAACATCATCCGTACCTGGCATATAGTTGTCACAACGAATGAATCCAAATCCGTCGCCCATAACCTCCAGGATACCGCTAGCTGGAACGAGTCCATCTGTAGGTAGATCTGGTGGGATATCACGAGTTTTCTCTGAACGCTCTCCTGACTCATGAGAGCGAACTACTCTTCTGCGAGTATCCTTTTCACTCTTTTCGGATTTGTCAGACTGAGCCTGTGGCTTTTCCTCTGTCTTTGCTGCCTCTGCAGCGGCTTCTTTAGCATCGATTTCATCTTGAGCAAGCATAGCCTCTACGAGATCAGCCTTTTTCATAGCAGATACGCCTTTTATCCCGCGAGCTTTTGCTAAATCGCGTAATGCAGTAGCTGCTAAACTTTCATATTTTTCTCTCATATAAATCTCCTTGCTAATAATAACAATACTTCGTCGTGGAAATAAAGTCGAACCGACTAGTGAATAATTTGATGGTAGAATTATAAACCCATTTGAAATTTATGTCTACCTCTAAATCATCCACCATTATCGTTCAACAAAATAATTATGTACATCCACTATAGGTACTGGCTGTGCATAATTGAAGCCCTGGATAAACTCAAATCCTATGCGTTTTGAAAGATCAGCCTGCTCATCAGTTTCCACACCCTCTACAAGAACTATTAAATCATGACTCTTGAAGACCTCCACCATATTGCAGATAAGCTGCAAAAGTATTGGGTCGTCCTCTGATTTGTAAAGAAGAGTCTTATCAAATTTTATAGTCTTGAAAGGCAAACTAACGATTCTTTCTAGATTTGAATAGCCAGTGCCAAAATCATCTAAATAAAAATGAACTCCTGCCTTGTTAAATTCCAGCATGTTATGCTTTATGGCATCCATCTCATCTGAAGTCATGGATTCTGTGATTTCGAGCCTAATCTTATTATATGGAATATTGTGTTCGCTAATAATTCCAAGTAGCTCGTTGTGTAAAGAATAATCCATAAACTCTGAAAGAGAAACATTTACGGAAATGGCATCAAATTCAAACTGTTCTTGCATGTGGGCTATCTGCTTACATACTTTGTTTAAAATAATACGAGTAAGTGTATGTATACAGCCCACTCTCTCTGCCAAAGGAACAAATACCTCTGGAGATATTAATTCTCCGCCAATTCTAAGTCTCATAAGCGCTTCTGCATTATGGAAGGTTTCTGCAGAAACATCGTAAATTGGCTGTGCATAGACAACGATTCGATCGTCGTCCAAATCACCCTTATTTCTTATATCGACAATTTCGTTTTCGATTCTATATCTGGTGATTGCCTGTCTGTAATCCTCAGGAGTTGCCTCTAAAAACCTGATTTTTAATTTATCAGTCATTTCAAACAAATAGCTGCTATAAGAATCTAGAATAGGCATATCCTGTAAAAATGTATTTTCCCTGATAACAATCATCTTGTACTCAGGGCTATTTGAAAACTCCCAGTGGTCAATGGCATACTCAAGATTTTCATGAATATAATCAACTGTTTCTGCAGCCTTTTCTTCATCCTTTACCTTGAATATAACAGAAAAGGTGTAATCATTTAGCATATAAACTCTAGCATCGTGATTGCGCTGCTCCACTGCGCGACACTGCGCAGATATTCTTCTTTTTAAAATATCTATAACACCGATATTATCTGCCAATTCCAGTCTAGGGAATTTAACATATATAATCACAAACTTTTTATGTTTCTTTTTTAGTTGAGAAAAATGAGATTCGAAGGCCGATTTGTTTTGGCATCCTGTAACCTCATCAAAGAGAATACTGTGAAACATAATATAGCAAAGCATAAATGGTAAAACATATGTGATGCTAAGGAATATATACTCCGGTCTAAACAATTGAATTAAAAGCAAAGCAACTTCAACAGGCACAAAGATAAATATATATCTCATAAGTACGTGAGGAATCTGCGTTCTATTAACAATTGTTGTGGTAATAACCATAACAACATCTATTAAACCAAATGCAATATTAATATTAAAAATAGGTGATAAATATGATTGATTTTCAGTTATTATGATGTACTGATTGTTCATAATAACATTCCCAACAGCTATCAAATATACTAATGCAAAGGCTGAAATAATGATATGCAACAGAAACTTATTTTCACGCTGTTTGATTGACAGCAAATGCAAGTATACAAATAGTAGAATTAATATTCCAAGATATGTTAGGTAATAAGCAGTTACTAAAACCTTATAAAAAATGCTAGTGGCAAACACAGGGTTTGCACACCACATTACACATGCAGTGTGCAAAACTATATTTGCAACTGATAAAATTTCTCCATGAAATATAACAGAAAGAACCTCTGTCTGCTTTGGCTTTGTAGCCAAAGTAAGATAAAGCATCATAAGAGCCATTATCAAATCGACTCTTTCTGCCGCTATATTGAATCCGTTCAAGCTCATAAGAATAACTGTCCCCAATAATTAGTATGCTATTCCTGCAAAGACTCCATAATAGGTGGAATAAGCTGCTTCTTTCTAGAAACAACGCCCTCTAATATGTAACTGTCTGCAGCAACAGGCATTCTAAATGCATCGGCAATTATTTTATCAGCCTCCCCGCCAACGAATAGAAGCTCTGTTGTCTCGTTAAGTATGTCAGTAAGCATTACGAATACAGCATTTAAATCAGATGTGCTAATAACTGTATCCATGTAACTTCTGATATCGTCTTTGATGGTATTTAACTGGCCTCTTGAAATTGAGCTAACCTGTGCAACACCGAATTTGATATCTCCACTGTTGAAGATTTTGTAATCCTGGTGGAAAATCTGGTCTGGTGTACGGTCTGCAAAATCACTACCTGCCTCAAACATAGATGTAGCAAGCTCTGTGACCTCGACATTAGCAATCTGAGCAAGCTCTCTTGCTATAGCCTCATCAATAGGTGTACATGTAGGTGATCTGAACATTAATGTATCAGATACAATAGCTGAGCAAAGAATTCCAGCGATGTGTGGTGGAATCTCTACATCCTTTTCCTTGTACATAAGTGTCACGATAGTAGCTGTAGAACCAAGTGGCTGGTTTCTGAAATAGATAGGTGAAACTGTCTCGAGTGAACCTAATCTATGGTGGTCGATAATCTCTAATAACTCAGCCTGCTCTAATCCGTTTACAGCCTGTGACTTTTCGTTATGGTCTACTAGGATAACTCTCTTCTTCTGCATATTTAAGAGAAGACGACGAGAAATCATTCCAACGTAATGTCTGTTTTCATCAAGAATAGGGAAATCACGATGTCTAACTGACTTCATAATCTCGCTAACGTCATTTACATAGTCGTCAAGGTCAAAGCTAACGATATCCTCTGTTCTCATGAACTGACGAATAGGCATTGACTGATGAATAAGACGTGCAACAGTAAATGTATCGTACTCTGATGTAATAAGAACAACCTGCTGCTCCTCAGCAAGCTTTACAACCTCAGGATCAACGCTGTTTGCACCGCAAACAACAAGACAGCTACAACCTGCCTCGATACAAATCTTCTGTCTTGCAGTAATGTTTCCTACAATAACAAGATCATCTCTGTTGATATCGTCCATAAGATCTTCTCTATTGTTTGATGCGATAACAACAGAACCCTTTACGAAATACGCATGGGAATTTCCTGTTACAAGTGTACCGTTTAATGTATCAATAATATTGCTGTACTGTGTACGAGCGCGTGCTAAGATGCCATTGTCGTAAACATTCATGTATGAATTAGCGATATCACCGTTTACGATAACACCTTCAAGCTTTCCTGTCTTTCCGACTACTGGAAGTGTAACAGTCTCTTTTTCTGACATGAGCTCCCATGCAGCCTTTAAAGAGATGTGTCCATCTACACCTTCCATTTTTCTGTACTCTGTGTCTACGATCTGGGCACCAATGTCTGTAACAGTCTCTGGTATCTCTACTCCAAATCTCTCTAAGACATAACGAGTTTCTTTGTTAATATCTCCTGCTTTCTTTGGTAAATATTCAGTATCTTTCGCTAAAGAATTCTTTAGGTAAGCATATGCAATTGCTGCACAAATACTGTCTGTATCAGGATTTTTGTGTCCGATAATGTATACTTGGTTTGACATAAACTCTCCAAACTAAAAATTTTTTATTTGTAAAAACCCCTAAAAAATCCCTAGTGATAAAACAAATGTTGCAATTGATAATCCCATAGTTAAAACTAAAAGTATGATAACAACTGTTGAAAGCTTTTTGAGCGAATTGTACTGCTCACTAGCCTTTATCAGCTGTTCCTCGCTATTATCATGCTCCTTTAAAAGGTCCTGAATTAAGCGATATAAATGAACTGATTCTGAATGAGTCTTCTCTGAAAGCTCATTTTGAATAGTATCAAGGCCATCTGAAACATTTCGTAGTGTATCCTGAAGATTACGATTATGTGTTTCATAGGACTCTTGATTATCGTTCACTTGGCCCTTAATGTCAATCTCTAATTGATCCATGTTGTTTTTAACAACCTGCATCATGCGATCAACCTGTGTTTCAACATCAGCAACAAGGCTATCTGCCTCTTCCTGCTTTCTGTTTAACTCCTCCTGGAGTTTTACATTAATAGCTTCCTTCTCTCTAACTAACTCTTCAAGCTCAGCAGCCTTTTGCTCCTTTGAAGCAATAAGCTCCTGAAGCTGTTTTGCTTTGTTACGAAAGGCATCTATCTCAGTGAGCAATAAATCTTCGCCTGCAATGTCATTTGAAGAATCCCCCAAAAGCTCGTCTGTCTCAAGCCCTTCTTCCATAATTTTTTCCATAACACCACATCCTCCTTTCAGACTAAAAAGTAAACTTATCTGCGAAATAAGCCTCTAAATCTGCGATAGCAACACGCTCCTGCTCCATAGAGTCACGGTGACGAATTGTAACCATGTGATCTTCCTCAGAGTCAAAGTCGTATGTAATACAGAATGGTGTACCGATTTCATCCATACGGCGATATCTCTTTCCGATTGTTCCTCTATCGTCAAATTCACAGTTATATTTCTTTGAAAGCTCAGCAAATACCTTTTCTGCGCCCTCATTAAGTTTCTTAGAAAGTGGAAGAACACCAATCTTTACTGGTGCAAGTGCTGGATGGAAACGAAGAACTGTACGAACATCGCTCTTTCCGTCCTTTCCAACCTCTTCCTCATCATATGCTGCGCAAAGGAAAGCAAGTACTACACGGTCTGCGCCTAGTGATGGCTCGATAACGTATGGTAAATACTTTTCATTGCTCTCATCATCAAAGTATGTAAGGTCCTGTCCAGAAACGTTCTGGTGCTGTGTAAGGTCGTAGTCTGTACGGCTAGCGATACCCCAAAGCTCGCCCCATCCAAATGGGAATAGATACTCGATATCTGTTGTACCTGTTGAGTAGAATGAAAGCTCCTCAGCATCATGGTCACGAAGACGCATCTCATCTTCCTTCATACCAAGTGAAATTAACCAATCACGGCAGAATGCTCTCCAGTACTGGAACCACTCATCCTGTGTGCCTGGCTTGCAGAAGAACTCAAGCTCCATCTGCTCAAACTCACGTGTACGGAATGTAAAGTTTCCTGGTGTGATTTCGTTACGGAATGACTTTCCAATCTGACCAATACCAAATGGAACCTTCTTACGTGATGTACGCTGTACATTCTTGAAGTTTACGAAAATACCCTGAGCTGTCTCTGGGCGAAGATATACAGTGTTTTTAGCATCCTCAGTAACACCCTGGAATGTCTTGAACATAAGGTTAAATTCACGAATATCTGTAAAGTTGTGCTTTCCACATGTAGGACATGGAACATTGTTGTCATCGATGAAGCTCTTCATCTCTTCCTTTGTCCAACCATCAACTGCTGACTTTAATTCGATGTTGTTTGCTGCTGCAAAATCTTCGATAATCTTGTCTGCTCTAAATCTCTCGTGGCACTCCTTGCAGTCCATAAGTGGATCTGAGAATGAGCCAAGGTGACCTGAAGCAATCCAAGTCTGTGGATTCATAAGAATAGCACAATCAACACCTACGTTGTACTTATTCTCCTGAACAAATTTCTGCCACCATGCCTTCTTGACATTATTTTTTAGCTCTACACCTAAGTTTCCATAATCCCAAGTGTTAGCAAGACCACCGTATATCTCAGAACCTGGATATACAAATCCTCTTGCCTTAGCTAGAGCAATAATTTTGTCCATTGTCTTTTCCATGATTTAAAAAATTCCCTTCTTAATAAATTATAGTAATTAAATCAGCTGCATCAGCATTGCCATCATCCTGTGAAATAGCAACAGTGTTTCCATCTACAATGCTTGTAGAATTGTTGGAAACATAAGAAATCTGGCCAGGTACAACTACATTAACATTCTCTTGAACGAATATTACGTTGTATCCAGCAAAATCTCCAGCCGAATTGTAATCTACTGTATCTCCCTTCACACCATCAACAACTGCTGCAAAGATATCATCAAAAGTATACCCTGCGTCTGCAGCATTCTCAACTGTGCCGTTGTAGCAAGTATATGATGTAAAAGCTGAATAGGCCTCTGCACTACTATATGTAGTTTTCATGTAGGCCTGATCACCTTTAACAGTGACTTTGTCTAAAGTAATAGCCTTCTCACCGTAGGTTTCATTAAAGCTATCAATAATGTCCTCGGTATATTTCTTGAGGTCTGACTTTGAGTATCCCTCGCCGTCAAAATCTGTAATCTCCTCTAATACTACGCTTCCATCTTCTTTGAAAGTAAGTGTAGATGTATCAGCTACTTTGTTGGCACCAATAATGCCTGTGATTAATTTTACAATACCAAATATCAAAAGAAGCAAAACAGCAAGGCAAGCTGCCCCGAAAATTATTCTGTTTCGCATAACCTCTCTTTGACGTTTTTTCTTTCTGGCTGCTGAAAGCTCTCTAGCAGCAACACCGCCTCTAGCCCTAGTCTGGCCCGCTCTTGTAGGTCTGGCATTTCTAGATGGCTGTCGTCTCTGTGTCATAGAAATTCCTCGCTCTTATATTTATGCGCTCTATAGTTTAATCTATAGCTCGACAAAATTCTAGTCAATTCTTCTTCAGTTTCCCCATTTAGAACAAAAGTATACAACTTTTCAATGGGAGAGGAAACTATAAATTGCATTGCATACAATGTTGAAGTGCTGATTTCCACACCTGGCTCCAAATTGGAACAGGTTTTGCACAGCATTCCATGTCTTTTCAGAGAAAAGGCGAATAAATCTTCTTTTTTGCCACAACATGTACAGCTGAAAACATTTGGGTATTCTCCATCGATTACCCAGGTTCTCAGTTCATAGATATCTCTCAGTAAGGTGTGGGAAAATCTTCCAGACTCCAGTGCCTTTAAGCTTTGATATAAAAGAGCAAGTCTGGCTCTTTCGTCATTTCCCTCCACAGATAAATAATCTGCCACCTCTAAAAAGTAGGACCCCAGACATACCTTATCGTAGTCTAGTACCAGCTCTCTAAAGTAATTGGAGATATCTGCCTTGCTAAGGTGGTAAGAGTTTCTGCCCTCAAAGGCCTCAAACACACCAAAGCAAAATGGCGAGCATGCTGCAACCATAGGATTATTTGGGCGCCTAGCGCCTTTTGCAAATGCCGTAACCCTGCCCTGCTCTTTTGTCAGGATAACCAGTCTCTTATCAAATTCTCCCACATCTGAGCTGGATAAAACCAATCCAGTCAGGGTCACAAGTCCCATCTAATTATAAATCCTCTTTTTTATAACCGTAATTCTTTAGCTCGTACTCGCTATCTCTCCAGTCCTTTTTAACTTTCACAAATAGCTTAAGATTTACTTTTGCATCAAGTAATTTTTCTATTTCATAGCGAGAGTTTGTGCCGATCTTTTTGATCATGGCACCGCCCTTGCCAATGATGATTCCCTTATGAGAATTCTTTTCGCAAATAATTGTAGCCTCAATATCCCACATTGGTCTCTTGCCAGGACGTTCCTTCATAGAGTCAATGGAAATAGCTATACCGTGAGGTACCTCATCATTTAAAGCATGAAGTGACTTTTCACGGATAATCTCTCCTGTGATTTCACGAAGAGTCTGATTTGTAACAGTCTCCTCATCATAGAATGCAGGCCCCTCTGGAAGATGCTTGAAGATTGTATCAAGCAAATCATCGCAGCCCTCACCGTGAAGTGCTGAAACAGGTACTACCTCTATAAAATCACATAAATCCTTGAATGCAGAGATAGTCTCTCCTACCTTTGCACCATCTGCCATGTCGATTTTGTTGATAACCAGGATTACTGGAGCCTCGCATGTGGATAAAAGCTCTGCAATTTTCTTATCTCCAGCACCTACCTTTGTATCTGGCTCAATAAGCCAAAGGATTAAATCAACATCATTGATTGTGCTTTTGGCAGCTGTCATCATGTATTCTCCAAGCTTGTTTTTGGCCTGGTGCATACCTGGTGTATCAAGGAAAACGATTTGTCCTACATCATCCTTTGTATATACTGTCTGGATTCTGTTTCTTGTAGTCTGTGGTTTGTTGCTGGTGATGGCAATCTTCTGACCAATAATATGATTCATAAGAGTGCTCTTTCCCACATTAGGTCTACCAACTATTGTTACGAAACCTGATTTAAAATTACTCATATAATGCTCCTATACTTTCAAATAATTCCTTATTTGCTTCTATTGTATCTTCATTTCCCACAACACATATGTATTCCTGAGCCATGGCTGCGTCAACTGCATCTGCCATAGCACGAATATCTTCTACAGTCGCATCTAATACTTCGTCGCGGGTCTTCTGTAATATATCATAAGTAATGCCTGACATATAACAGTTTAATCCTCTAAGACCGCGCTGAGAAGGTGTAAGAGGTGTATCCATACCACTGACGGTACCGATAATATATTTGGTCATATCTCTGCTATCTGCATCGAAATTTCTGAGATAATCTCCAGTTTTCTTGAATACCTCCAAGGTCTCTGTAAGCTTTGGATCGCGATATGATACAAATACCAAATCACCCTGTCTGCTGGAATTCATATTGCAGCCATATGCGCCGCCCTGAACTCTAACCTTTATCCAGAAATAATCATATCCAAGAATTGTATTTAAAATCTTGTATGCTCCAGTGTATTCATAGCCGGCCTTTACAAAATCACCTGCCATGGCAACATACTGAATCTGTGAAGCATCCTTTAAGCCTTCCTTCACTGGATGAGGAACGAATTCCTTATCTGATGTAAATGGAAGCTTTTCCTGTGTAAGCACAGGTCTGATGTCATTTACTAATCTTCTAGCCTGATTGAGAACCTCAGTCTTGCCTGTTGAAGAAATAAGAAGTCTATCCTTGGCAAAAATGGTCTCACACATTTTATTAAGTTTAGATATAATTTCTTCTTTTCTGCTGTCAAAGTTTTCTTCTAGGTCTACTAAGAATCTGTAGAAGCCAACTCCATTTGCCATATCTGACATGTTTGCTCTCTTTGAAAAGCCACATCTAGCACGGGTAGCTGCCACAAGATTTCCTCTAGAGTTAAGAAGTGATTCCATATGAGATCTCTCAGCAATAATTAGTTCCTTTAGACGCTTTTCGTCTGAGAAATTGCTGTGAAGAATCATCTCTAATGCTAAATTCTTTGCAGCATCTGCTTCCTCGTAAATGAACTTTGAACGAACCTCAAAGGTAACCTTTGACTCGTCTGGCTTGCCATATACCTCGTGAACATTTGTCACTGTGGTAATGCCACCAGTATGTAAATACATCTCGTTAGTGAAATCGGTATAGGTGTAATGCTCTGTATCCATTAGGCCTATAAATCTCTCTAAAAGTGAGATATATGGAATGTCAGCCAAGCCCACATCACTAATATCAAATACCATATTGAAATAGTGGATGCCGTTGGTGCTGACCTTGTGATGAAGAATGATGGTATCCTCCTCACTGTGCTCAGCCAAATCAATAGGTCTAGCCTCTCTAGTAAGGTCATATCTGCTAAGCATAGGAATCTTAGCAAGATCCTTCTTTGAGCTAGGTGTCTCCTGATATTCCTTTAAATATGCTGTATGCTCAACTATTTCTTTTATCTCATCCTCTGTCATGACCGCCTTTTTAGCAGCAAGCTTTTGTCTAAGCTCCTCATCCTCAGCAGTAGTCATTCCCTTTTTAGGCTTTAAAGTAACTATTGACTTATGGTTATTTGAAAGAATGAGCTTTTCAGCAATTTCATCAAACAGACCATTGTTAACTTTTGATTTAATTTTATCCAAAACCTCTGCAGCGTGTAGATGTAGGAAAGGTCTGTTTTTGTCATATAGCCAGCTATCAAGAAGCTGTAAACCAATAATAAGTCCCTTTGGTGCGCTACCAAAATCTAGCTCTCTAGCTCTAAACTGCTCGCCATTAATGGAAGCAAAAAGAGTCTTTTTATCAATTCCTTTTTTAATTTCGTTGCGAAGAGTGGTTTCGATGATGTCCACGAATTTGTCTCTGTCATCCTCGTTGGCCCCCTTTGCCACGATAGAAAAATACATCTGTCTCTGAGATGATTCTAATGAGCACTCTACATCCTCTGCAATGTTTGCATCTACAAGCGCCTGGTATAAAGGTGCACCTGGCGCAGATACAAGTGCATAGTTAAGAATATCAAAGGCTCTATACATGTCAGGGTCTAAAACATCGCCTATGCACACATTGTATGAAAGGTATGAATTGTTCTTTGTATCCTGGTCTGCTGAAATAGGATAATCAAAGGTCTTTACCACTGGCTTATCGAAAGGCTTTTGCATATCTATCTCAGAATCAACCTCTAGATAATCATAGTGGCGTAAATAATTTTTATCCAAATATTCTAGAAGCTCATCAATATCTGCATCTCCATAGATGTAGATGTATGAGTTACTAGGATGATAATATTTGCTATGGAATTCTAGGAAATCCTCATATGTAAGTGTAGGGATAACCTTTGGATCACCGCCTGACTCGATAGCGTATGTGGTGTCAGGGAAAAGTGAATTGAGAATCTGACGGCCCAGCACATCATCTGGTGATGAATACGCGCCCTTCATCTCGTTGTAAACCACGCCATTGATGGTCAAATCACTCTCTGGATTTTCCATCTCATAGTGCCAGCCCTCCTGCTCAAATATCTCACGATACTTGTAGATATTTGGATGGAAAACGGCATCCATGTAAACGTCTATCAAATTCATATAGTCAGCATCATTTGTGCTGGCAATAGGATATACAGTTTTGTCTGGATATGTAATAGCATTTAGAAATGTATTAAGAGAACCCTTTACAAGCTCTACAAAAGGATCCTTTACAGGATATTTGTCAGAACCACAAAGTACTGTATGCTCCACAATATGAGCAACACCAGTAGAATCCTTTGGTGGGGTTCTGAAGCCGATATAAAAGACTTTGTTTGTATCATCATTTGAAATGAAGCAAATGCGAGCCTTTGTTTTTTTATGTTCAAAAATGAAGCCTAAAGAATCAAGCCCCTCAAGCTTTTCTTCTTTTAGTAATTCGTATGCTTTGTTCAATGTTGTTTCCTTCCGTTATTTTATGTGTACGTCTAACTGATTGAAGCAGATTTCTATGCCTGCCTCGTCAAATTTGTTCTTTATCTCTTCTAGTACTGCCCATCTGGTTGGCCAGTAATATTCTGTTTCTACCCAGAATCTAAGTCCGATATTCACAGAACTTTCTGCCAGGTCTGAAACAAAGGTCTGTACAGGCTCTGAGGTAATCAAATGGTCCTGTCTGTTTGCTACATCGAGCATGATTTTCTTAGCTTTTTTAATGTCGCTATCGTAGCTAATGCCAATCTCTTCGTTGAACATACGTCTGGTCATGGAGGTACAATTGGTAATAGCTGACGCTGAAAGTGTGCCGTTTGGAATCTGTACAAGTCTTCCATCTAGCATCTTTAAAGTGGTATAGATAATGTTGATTTTATCAACTGTACCCTCTCTATTGTGAGCATGCTCGATAATATAATCTCCTACCTTGAAGGGATGTGTAAGAAGAATCAATACACCACCTGCAAAATTGGAAAGTGCACCCTGCATGGCAAGACCGGCTGTAACACCAATACCTGCAACAGCTGCTGAGATAGATGCAGTTGTAACACCAAATAATCCAAGAATAATTGTAAAAAGAATGATGTAACAGAGCCATCTAATCAATGACTCCAAGAAAGTCTCTACGCCTGGGTCTACGTTTTGTTTATTAAGAGCCTTGTGAAATAGCTTTATAATCCCCTTTATAATACGTGTGCCAATAAAAAATACAACAAGCGCTATAACAGCACTCCAGAAGAAGCTCCAAAACTTTGGAATCATGCTTTCAAGCTGCTGCTGGAAAACTCCTGTCTGTATATTTTCAACTAATTCGTCTGCTGTAACTGTCTCTACTGTTTCCATCAATGGTCCTCCTACTTGTTACAATCCTAAACATTATAGCACAGTCGCCTCAAAAAGGCATCAGGTGTGCCGTAGGCAAAAAAAACTTGTGACTCGTCTTAAAAACGAATCACAAGTTATATATTTATATCCTATGAATAAATAATCCACTTCTGAGCTTTGGCTCAAACCAGGTGGACTTTGGTGGCATCAAAAGGCCTGCATCTGCCACGTCAAATAGCTCTGAAATGCTGGTAGGGTACATGGCAAAGGCCACCTTGCAATCTGTGGTGCATCTGCGTTCTAGCTCCTGTAGACCTCTGATTCCTCCTACGAAATCTATTCTGTCGTCTGTTTTTGGGTCTTGTATGCCAAGTAGTGGGTCTAAAACTAAATTCTGCAATAGTGAAACGTCCAGGCCTTCAACTGGGTCATCACTCAAAAGCTCTTCTCTCACCTGATATAAATACCAGATGCCCTCTAGATACATGCTCCACTGACCCTTCTTTGAAGGTCTGATTGCTTTCTCTGAGGTGGAAATCAAATCAGCCACACTATCAAGCTCCTCTAAAAGCTCCTCAGGAGCCATGCCATTCAAATCCTTTACCACACGATTGTAATCATAAATCTTTAGCTCCTCGTCAGGAAATAGTACAGATAAGAAATAATTAAAAGGTGCAGTTTCTGAATAGCCTGGGTTTTCTTCGCGGCGCTTCAAGCCTACCTTTACTGCGCTGGCAGCTCTATGGTGGCCATCTGCTATGTAAATGCTGTCCATTTTGCCAAAGGCTGTGGTAATTAAAGCCTTTGCCATCATATTATCTATAATCCAGCATCGGTGACTAATGCCGTCCTCTGCCACGAAATCATAAATAGGTCTGCGTCCCTTTGTCTTTTCCACTATGGTGGCAATGGTGTGATCCTGTCTATAAGCCAAAAATATAGGACCTGTCTGAGCGTTGCAGGTATCCACATGGCGGATTCTATCCTGCTCCTTTTCCGCTCTGGTATTCTCATGCTTTTTGATAATGTTGTTTTGATAGTCATCAATAGAAGCACAGGCCACTATACCAGTCTGAGATCTGCCATCCATAGTCAACTCATAAACATAGAAAAAAGGCTGATCATCTTGTATAAATCTGCCTTCCTCTATCCATGTATTTAGCATACTGGCAGCCTTCTCATAAACCTCATCAGAATACATGTCCACATCTTCAGCAAACTGTGTTTCTGGTCTGTCTATTGCCAAAAAGGATTTTGGCTGCTCCTTTACTTTTTCGTATGCTTCTTTTCGATTATAAACATCATAAGGAAGAGCTGCTATTGTAGCAGCCTCCTCCTTTGTTGGTCTTATAGCTCTAAATGGTACGATAAGCGCCATTATTTTACCACCCTCACCTTTATAACTCCGTCAACCTTTTCAATTTCCTTAATTACATTATCTGAGAGTTTGCTTCCTAAATCAAGAAGTGTATATGCAAAATCTCCACGGCTCTTGTTTGTCATGTCATCTACATTGACATTTTCGTTTCCTAAAATTGTTGTAAAGGAAGCGATAAGTCCGGCCTTGTTCTTGTGTAAAATAGCCACGCGAGACTCAGCTGTGCAGATTCCCATATCACAATCAGGGTAGTTTACAGAATGGCAAATATTACCATTTTCCATGTAATCCATGATTTCCTTTACAGCCATAACAGCACAGTTGTCCTCAGCCTCCTCTGTAGAAGCGCCAAGGTGAGGTGTACAGATAACCCCCTTCTTGCCAGCTGTTGTTGGATTGGCGAAATCAGTAACGTATTTACGAACCTTTCCTGCCTCGATAGCATTGATAACAGCTGATTCGTCAACTAAAAGGTCTCTGGCAAAATTAAGAATCACCACACCTTTTTTCATCATCTGGATGGCCTCTTTATTGATCATGCCCTTTGTTGAATCCATCAAAGGTACGTGAACTGTAATGAAATCGCACTCCTTATAAATGTCCTCAACGTTTGTAACGTGCTTTACATTTCTAGATAGGTTCCAAGCAGCATTTACAGAAATGTATGGGTCATAGCCCATTACCTCCATGCCGATGCGGTTGGCATCATTTGCCACCTTGACACCAATTGCACCAAGTCCAATAACTCCTAGCTTTTTGCCTGCAATTTCTGTACCAGCAAATGCCTTCTTTGCCTTTTCTGCAGCCTTTCCAATGTTTTCATCAGCAGCATTTTCCTTTACCCAGTCAATGCCGCCCACAATATCACGTGATGCTAGAAGCATTCCTGCAAAAACCAGCTCCTTTACACCGTTTGCATTGGCTCCAGGTGTATTGAATACTACGATGCCTTCCTCTGCGCACTTGTCTAGAGGAATGTTATTTACACCAGCTCCTGCACGTGCGATACATGCAAGCTTCTTTCCTAATTCCATGTCATGCATAGCAGCTGAGCGAACAAGCGCTGCATCTGCCTCGCCGATGGTTTCTACCTTTTTATAATCAGTTGAAAAGTTAACTAACCCCTTGTCTGATATTGGATTTAAGCAATTATATGTAAACATTAGATTCCCTTTCCCCCTTATGCATTTTCTTTTTCAAACTTCTTCATAAACTCTACAAGCTTTTCTACGCCCTCGATTGGCATAGCGTTGTAGATAGATGCGCGCATGCCGCCAACAGTTCTGTGACCCTTTAGGTTTACAAAGCCTGCTGCAGTTGCTTCCTTAACAAATTTTGCATCCAATTCTTCGTTGCCTGTTACGAAAGGAACGTTCATTAAAGAACGATCCTCCTTTCGAACAGTGCCCTTAAAGAGTTTAGAAGAATCTAGATAATCATAGAGAATCTTTGCCTTCTTTTCGTTTGTAGCCTTCATAGCCTCAAGGCCACCATTCTTTAATAACCACTTGAACACCTTACCACAAATATAAATGTCGTAGCATGGAGGTGTGTTGTAAAGGCTATCGTTGTCAGCCTGAGTCTTATATTTCAGCATTGTAGGTGTGCCTGGAAGTACGTCGTCACGTATTAAATCCTCGCGGATGATTACAATAACCATACCCGCTGGTCCTACGTTCTTTTGAACGCCACCGTAGATAATGCCATATTTACTAACATCTACTGGCTCAGAAAGGAAGCAAGAGCTAACGTCTGCCACCAAATCCTTGCCCTTTGTGTTTGGTAGAGTCTTGAATTTAGTACCATAAATTGTGTTGTTCTCACAGATATATACATAATCCATATCATCTGTGATAGGCAAATCTGAGCAATCTGGAATGTAGCTAAAGGTCTCATCTGCAGAGCTAGCAAGCTCTACAGCTTCACCATACATCTTTGCCTCAGCAAAGGCCTTCTTTGCCCACTGGCCAGTAATAATATAGCCAGCCTTTTTGTTCTTCATAAGGTTCATTGGAATAGCAGCAAACTGCTGACTAGCTCCGCCCTGAAGGAAAAGCACCTTGTAATTATCAGGAATATTCATAAGCTTGCGAATATCAGCCTCTGCATCCTTGATGATTTCATCAAAGACCTTTGAGCGGTGGCTCATTTCCATAACTGACATTCCGCAGCCTCTATAGTCCATCATCTCATCAGCAGCCTCTCTTAAAACCTCCTCAGGTAAAACTGCTGGACCTGCACTAAAATTGTAAACTCTACTCATTACACTAAATCTCCTTTTCTATAATTAGTAACTATTTATCTGTTTCATCAAAGCATTCATCGATTGGTGCGCCAGGTGCTACCATTGGCCATACCTTATCATCTGAATCAATGATACAGTCAATGAGCACTGGCACATCGGATCGTAATGCCTCCGATAAAGCCTTGGAGTACTCATCTCTAGTAGTTACTCTATAGCCCTTTGCTCCCATTGCCTCTGCAAGCTTGACATAATCTACCCCATCGTCAAGCACAGTAGCTGAGTAGCGCTGCTCGTAAAATAGAGACTGCCACTGTCGTACCATTCCTAGTGCGTGGTTATTTACCACGATTTCAATTAATGGCAACTTTTCTCGACTTGCTGTTGCCATTTCGTTCATATTCATTCTGAAGCAACCATCACCTGCAAAGTTTATAACCGTCTTATCTGGGAAAGCTGTCTTTGCACCGATTGCTGCACCAAGGCCATAGCCCATAGTGCCAAGTCCACCAGATGTAAGTAACTGATGTGGTCTCTTGTATCTATAGAACTGTGCTGCCCACATCTGATGCTGTCCAACCTCTGTTGTGATAATTGCATCGCCATTTGTCTGCTTGTATGCCTCTGCCACAAGGAATTGTCCACTGAGGCCATTGTCAGGAATTCTAAGAGGATTCTTTTCAGAAAGCTCTTTTACGTGATCAACCCATGCTTTGTGGTTCTGAGGCTTTAGCTTTTTATTTAATCTAGATATAATTTCATTCACATCTCCTACGATTGCATGATCTGTAGGAATATTTTTGTTGATTTCAGCTGGATCTACGTCAAACTGAAGAATCTTTGCATTGCTGGCAAACTTATCTGGATTGCCCAAAACTCTATCAGAAAAACGTGTTCCGATAGCTATTAATAAATCGCATTCAGACACGCCTAAATTAGAGGCCTTTGTACCATGCATGCCAAGCATACCTGTGTATCTGTCATTTGTTCCATCAAATGCACCCTTACCCATAAGAGTATCGCAAACTGGTGCATCCACAAGCTCAACAAACTTGGCAAGCTCCTTTGATGCATTTGATATAACAGCTCCACCACCTACAAAAATAAATGGTTTCTTTGCTGCTTTAATCATATCCACAGCTTCCTTTAGTGCATCCTCTGTAATATCCTTTCTAACAACTCCCACAGGAATTGGTGTCATAGGCATGTATTCACACTTGTTTCCAGGTGCTGTAACGTCCTTTGGCACATCGATAAGAACTGGGCCTGGACGACCTGTCTGTGCAATGACAAAGGCTCTACGGATGGTCTCAGCCAAATCATTGACATCCTTTACGATAAAGTTGTGCTTTGTAATAGGCATGGTAATGCCTGTAATATCAATCTCCTGGAAAGAATCCTTTCCAAGTAATGAAACATTTACATTGCAGGTGATAGCCACAATAGGGATAGAATCCATATGTGCTGTGGCAATACCTGTAACCAGATTGCTGGCACCAGGACCACTTGTAGCTAGGCAAACGCCTACCTTGCCAGTTGCTCTAGCGTATCCATCTGCTGCATGTGCTGCGCCCTGCTCATGACTGGTCAACACGTGATGTATTTCATTACTGTGTTTGTAAAGCTCATCATATAGATTGAGAATAGCACCGCCTGGATAGCCAAATACTGTGTCTACTCCCTGCTCTTTCAAGCATTCGATTATGATTTCTGAACCACTAAGTAACATTTTCTTTACCTTCCTAGTTTTAATATCTATTTTATAGATCTGGTGTCTGTAATACAGCACCACGGTTGCCTGAAGTAACCTGAGCTGCATAACGGCGAAGATAGCCAGTTGTAACCTTTGGCTCTCGTGGCTGCCATTTTGCTTTTCTAGCAGCAAGCTCTTCATCAGAAACCTTCAGTGTCATTGAATAATTAGGAATATCAATGGAAATGATATCTCCCTCCTCCACAAGAGCGATAGGTCCGCCTACGGCTGCTTCTGGAGAAACATGTCCGATTGATGCTCCTCGGCTAGCGCCTGAGAATCTACCATCTGTAATAAGGGCAACAGATGAACCAAGTCCCATACCTGCAATAGCTGATGTAGGATTGAGCATCTCTCTCATACCAGGGCCACCCTTTGGTCCCTCGTAGCGGATAACCACCACATCACCCTCAACGATTTTGCCACCCTTGATGGCTGCGATGGCGTCCTCTTCACTGTCGAATACTCTAGCTGGTCCTTCATGTACTAGCATTTCAGGAACAACTGCACTTCTCTTTACAACTGATCCGTCTGGTGCAAGATTGCCCTTTAATACTGCTAGACCACCTGTCTTTGTATATGGATTATCCACAGGTCTGATGACCTCAGGGTTTCTATTAAATGCTGATTTAATATTCTCTCCAACCGTTTTACCTGTAACTGTCATACAGTCTGTGTTAAGAAGACCGATGTCTGCTAGCTCCTTCATAACAGCCCATACACCTCCAGCCTCATTGAGGTCTTCCATATATGTAGGACCTGCTGGTGCCAGGTGGCAAAGGTTTGGTGTTTTTTCTGAAATAGGATTAGCAAATTCGATATCAAAATCAAATCCAATCTCATGAGCAATGGCTGGCAAATGAAGCATTGAGTTTGTTGAGCAGCCCAAAGCCATATCTACTGTAAGAGCATTTAAAATAGCATCCTTTGTCATAATCTGGCGAGCTGTGATGCCCTTGTTATACATATCCATAACAGCCATACCTGCATGCTTTGCGAGACGAATTCTCTCTGAGTAAACTGCTGGAATTGTACCGTTTCCTCTAAGTCCCATTCCAAGAGCCTCTGTAAGACAGTTCATGGAATTGGCTGTGTACATACCTGAGCAGCTACCACAAGTAGGACAAACATTTTCGACGTAGTTTTCAACATCCTCTTCTGTCATAGTACCTGCTGCATAAGAGCCAACGGCCTCAAACATAGATGAAAGGGAACGCTTCTGGCCCCCTACTCTACCGGCAAGCATTGGACCACCTGAAACAAAAACAGTAGGCAAATCCAGTCTAGCTGCTGCCATAAGAAGTCCAGGAACATTCTTGTCGCAGTTTGGCACCATAACAAGTGCGTCAAACTGATGAGCAAGTGCCATACACTCTGTAGAATCAGCAATCAAATCACGTGTTACCAAAGAATATTTCATACCGATATGTCCCATGGCAATACCGTCGCACACTGCAATAGCTGGGAAAACTACAGGCACTCCGCCTGCCTCAGCTACGCCTAGCTTTACTGCATCTACAATCTTATCAATATTCATATGGCCTGGTACTATCTCGTTGTACGAGGAAACAATACCTACCATTGGTTTTTTCATTTCTTCTGGTGTAAATCCCAGTGCATTAAACAAAGATCTCGCTGGTGCCTGCTGCATACCAGCTCTTGC
>JAILKL010000131.1 GCA_024693775.1 Pseudobutyrivibrio sp. | reverse complement strand
TTGAAACAGATAACTGCTTACACATCCAGTTAATACTCCAGCCTTTGTTTTCATAAAAGTATTTAATTGCCATATACTTTGATTCATAGCGTTGTTTGCCGAGCCTCACATCCCTTCGAATTCTTTCACTTTTTTTAACAGCTGTACCAACATGTCATTTTCTTCTAATTGACGCTTAAGTCGTTTATTTTCTCTTCGAAGACGTTCTAATTCATCTACTTCATCATCAGTTTTATGACGACCTCTTTTGTCTATAAGTGCTTCTTCGCCATTAGTATCATATTTCTTTACCCATGAATAAACCTGACTGTAAGATACATCAAAATTGCTAGCAGTTCCTTTATAGTCTCTGCCATGAGATATACAGTATTCTACGATATTCATGCGTTCTTCAATAGTTGTTTTTCTTCTTGCTTCTGCCATATAGATCTCCCTTTTTGGAATATAATCCCTAAGTTCTCTATTAGCATTATATAATTTAATCCATGATTCTAAAACAGCTGGATAAACTTTATATTTTGCACCTATATCTACAGAACTACCATAACCAGCAAGAACTTCTTCAACACACATAATCTTAAATTCATGTGTATAACTCTTATTTCTAACCTCACTAATAAAAGCATCTATTCCATGAACTTTATAAGCGGCAACCCACTTTCGTATAGTTGCATAGCCTATATGATACTTGTTTGCCAAAAAATAGTAAGAACCTTTTCCATCAAGATACTCTTGCGATACCATCGCCCTAAATTCAGCAGACAATTTTGATTTAGACATAAAAAATCCCCCTTAAGTAGATTTGGTTATTTACCTTGTCTACTTAAGGGGGATCATATCAATACCGCTGATGGTCATCTGAATCCTTATTTATTAAATATACTGAAGAAAAACTAATATTACTAAGAAAATAATATTGAATAGAGTGAAGGTCGCAAAATATTTTTTAGGATTTGCTCCATCTATATAGCAATATTGTTTGAAGGAAATAAGGCTAGCCATAGATGCTATTAGAGTTCCTAGACCTCCTAAATTTGTTCCAATTATTAGCTTTGAAATATTAGTTGTAAAGGCTGAGCATAGTATTGCTGCAGGAACATTACTTATAAATTGGCTAAGCAAAATAGAAACACCGACTTCGTTTATACGAATTAAGTTTTCAAGACATGAGCTTAATTCAGGAATTCGTTTTAAATTACCTATAAATATAAATAAAAAGACAAAAGTAAATATTAATGAATAGTCGGGCTTTTTTAAGACCTGTTTATCAAACAAAAGGCAAAGGACCACAACTAATATTAACCCAATATAATAGGGTAAAACTCTGGCAACCACAATAATGGAAATAATAAAGCAAAGAATATACATTAATATTAGTCTTTTATCATGGTCGTTTCTGGAATATGTTGTTTTATCCATTAATTCTATAGGAGCTTTCCTTATAAAAATAAATGTAAAAATTAATAGCAAAATAGCGGATGCTACACTGTATGGAATCATGAGTTTTATAAAAGAAAGCAAGCTCATATTTGATAAAGAATATAGATATAAGTTTTGCGGATTACCAAGGGGTGTAAGCATGCTTCCTAGGTTGGCTGCTATTGTCTCTAAAACAATTACTATAATATAGTAGTTTGCCTGCCCACATATTGATAATGTGATAATAGAAAATGGGACAAAGGTTAGTAAGGCCACATCATTGGTAATAAACATGCTTGAAAAGAAGCATAGTCCTATTAGCACCAAGCTAACTCCGCGCAGGGAACCCATTTTTGATACTAACAGTTCGCCTATTTGACGAAATACAGACAGCTTTTGAAAGCCAGCCATGGTAATCATTAGACAAAGTAGTATACTTAATGTTCTATAATCTATATAGGAAAAGTATTGTCTATCTGGTATTATCAAAAAAGATGATAAAAACGCCAGTATAAATGCAACACACAAGACAATTTCATTTTTTATAAAGCGCTTAATTGTATCCATAGTTACCTCGCAATATGTAGAATTCTCGAATAGAATACAACTGAATATTTGTGTGGTCAATAATAAACTTTGGCACTCAGTTTTTTCTTACTAGATATATAAATATTGCGTACTTGATATATTTTCCGTACCACCTATAATAAACTTATCAGATGGAACTAAAGTTAAGTTGAAAGAGAGGTATTGAAATGGAATACAAATTCACAAAAGACAATTTCGATTCAGAAGTTTTAAATAGCGATAAGCCAGTACTTATCGATTTTTATGCTGATTGGTGCATGCCATGCAAAATGATGGGCCCTGCTGTATCAAAGATTGCAGAGGCTTATGATGGCCAGGCAAAGGTAGGTAAGATCAATGTTGATCAGCAGCCAGAGCTTGCAGGTCAGTTTGGAGTTAGATCTATTCCATTTTTCGCAGTTATCAAAAATGGTAAGGTCGTTGCAAGTGAAGTAGGAGCTATGCCACAGCAGGCTCTTGAAGGAATGCTTAAGAAAGCATTATAAGAATTTGAAAGGCTAGGTAGCAATGGATTTTTCAACAAGTATAAATGTTTCAACAATCACAGTATTTATAGAAGGCTTACTTAGCTTTTTCTCACCATGTGTATTACCACTATTACCAGTTTATATAGGATACTTATCCGGTGGTACTGTTGGTACAGATGAAAATGGCAACAGAATATACGATAGAAAAAAGGTAATGGTCAATACCATCTTTTTTGTAATCGGAATTAGTATGGCATTTTTTGTACTAGGACTTGGTATGAGTGCAATAGGACGTTTCTTCAGTGGAAATCAAATCCTTTTTGCCAGAATCGGTGGAATAATAATAGTATTGCTGGGTATATTCCAGCTTGGACTTTTAGGACAAAGCAAGTTACTAAATGGAACTCATAGAATCCCCCTTAATATAGAAAAAATGACCATGTCACCTATTACTGCTCTAGTAATGGGATTTGTAATAAGCTTTGCTTGGAGCCCATGTGTGGGACCAGCCCTTTCATCAGTGTTGATTATGGCATCATCTGCCAGCTCAAGTTCAGCAGGTTTTGTGTTAATCGCAATATATACACTGGGATATATTATTCCATTTTTATTAGTAGGATTATTTACAACTACACTAATGGATTTCTTCGGAAAGCATAGAAATATAATGAAGTATTCAGTAAAAGTTGGTGGAGTACTTCTTATAATAATGGGACTGTTAATGTTTACAGGAAAAATGAATAGCATTACTAGCTATCTTTCATCTGTAAGCACAGAACAGACTTCACAGGTAGATAGTGAGGAAGCTTCAGATGAGGAAGATACTGTAGAAGAATCCTCTGAAGAAGCTTCGGATACAGAAACAGAAGTTATGCCTGCACCAGATTTTTCCCTAGTAGACCAGTATGGTGAGACTCATTCACTTGAGGATTACCGTGGAAAGATAATTTTCTTAAATTTCTGGGCTACATGGTGCCCTCCTTGTAAGGCAGAGCTTCCATATATCCAGGAGCTTTACGAAGAGTATCAGGCATTAGAGAATCCAGATGTTGTATTTTTAGGTGTGACATTTCCAGGATTTGGAAGTGAGCAGGATGAGGAAGGTGTAAAGCAATTCCTTGAGGATAATGGCTACACATTCCCAGTGCTTATGGACACAGAGGCATCACTTGCAATGCCATATTATATTTCTGCATATCCTACTACATACTTAATTGACCCAGAGGGCAATGTCTTAGGATATGTACCAGGCGGTATGACAAAAGACATAATGGAAGATGTTATCAATCAAGCTAGAGAAGCATCAAAATAATAAAATAGTGTTTAAATGGACAATAAGTTTTCACAGACTTGTTTTATAATTATCTCAAATTGATAAGTAGGAGACGAAAATGACTCGAGAGCAGATGCAGGTTTGTGTAGTACTTCAAGAGATTTTAAGCACTTCTATACAGTTTGGTAATAATTGATTTTTTAAAGCGCAGATATTCTGCGCTTTTTTATTTGCCAGCAAGTGCTCAAAGATAATCACAAAACTGACCAAAGCAATCAAAAAGCTTATCATTTTAACCAAAAGTATGCCCCTTGATTTATACATTGTTACAAAAATACATCATACGTGATTGAGTTTGATTATTTATGATTGATTTGCAAAAATAATCATGTTATATTCAAGTTAGCTTAAGGATGTAAATAGGGGTGATGAAATGCTTACTGAAGAAAGACGTTCACGTATTGTTGAGATAGTTAATGAAAAAAAGGCTGTATCAGTAAATGATTTAGTGGATATTTTGGATACATCGGCTGCCACTATTCGAAGAGATATAAATGCTCTCAGTCGATCAAGAAAGATCATCAAGGTCTTCGGCGGAGCTACTGCACTTTCTTCATTAGATGTAAAAACTGATGAAGATGCTGTTGGAATGAAGGCAAAGCTCAATGTAGAAGAAAAGGATGCTATCGCAAAATATGCAGCTTCATTAATTCAAGATCAGGACTTTGTCTATATTGATGCAGGTACCACCACCTTATCAATGATTGATTACATCCAAAATAAAAAGGCCAAATATATTACAAATGGTGTTGTACATGCTAAAAAGCTCATAGATAAAGGCTTGGAAACAATAATGATAGGCGGTCGTCTAAAGCCTAGCACAGAGGCTGTTGTTGGTCCTGATTGCGTAGAGTTTATTCGTAAGTATCATTTTTCAAAAGCATTTATGGGTACAAATGGTATTTCTGTCCACGCAGGTTTTACAACACCTGATTCAGATGAGGCAATGATTAAAACAGAGGCAATCCGCCATGCATATATGTCATATATCTTGGCAGACCATTCAAAGTTTGATCAAATCGCTTCTGTTACTTTCGCTGAGATAGCAGATTGTTGCATCATAACAGATGACATGGTTGGAAAAGAATACCAGAACAAAACTGTTATTAAAATGTGTAAAGAATAAAAATTGGAGGAAAAGCAATGATTTATACTGTTACATTCAACCCAGCAATTGATTACGTTGTTCGCATGGACGGAGATTTAGATCCAGGAATGACAAATCGTTCTGCAAGTGAAGAGTACTACTACGGCGGAAAGGGCATCAATGTTTCAATGGTATTATCTGAGCTTGGATTAAAGAGCACAGCTCTTGGATTTGTAGCAGGCTTTACAGGCGATGCTATCGTGGAAGGCGTAAAGGCTGCTGGCATTGAGTCAGATTTCATCAAATTAAAAGAAGGAATCTCTCGTATCAATGTTAAGCTAAAAGCTAACGAGGAAACTGAGATTAATGCTCAGGGACCAAAGATAGATGAGGAGGCACAAAAAAAGCTTTTTGAGCAGTTAGGAAATCTAAAAGAAGGAGATGTTCTTATTCTTGCAGGTTCAATTCCTAATTCATTACCTGATGATGTATATGAGAGAATTCTTTCATCACTTCAGGACAAGGGTATCCAGTTCGTAGTGGATGCCACAAAGGATTTACTTACAAACGTGCTCAAATATCATCCATTCCTTATCAAGCCAAACAATTTTGAGCTTGGTGAGATTGTAGGAAAAACTCTTACAACAGATGATGAGATATATGAGGGGGCTTTAGAGCTTCAAAAGATGGGCGCCAGAAACGTACTAATCTCAATGGCAGGAGATGGGGCAATGCTAGTTGATGAGGATGGTAATCGTTATCGCATTGGCGTACCAAAGGGGAAAGTGAGAAATTCAGTTGGTGCTGGAGATTCAATGGTAGCAGGCTTTGTAGCAGGCTACATGAAGACCAAAAATTACGAGACAGCACTAAAGATGGGAACAGCTGCAGGCAGTGCGACAGCTTTCTCAGATGGCCTTGCAAAGGCAGCGGACATTGATGCACTGTATGCAACACTGTAACACTTTTTAAATGTAGGAGGGAATATGAGAATTTCAGAGTTCATCGATCCTAGGGGGATCAAGCTTCAGGTAGCGTTAGCTGACCAGAATGAAGCAATCGACAAACTTGTTGCACTCCACGAATCAGTTGGAAACCTAAATGATGCAGCAAAGTTTAAAGAGGCCATTTTAGCACGTGAGGCTAAAGGCTCAACAGCTATTGGTAACGGTATTGCTGTTCCTCATGGCAAATCAGCTGCAGTAAACAAGGCTGGAGTAGTTGCAATGACATGCCCATCAGGCGTAGATTACAAGGCACTTGATGGAAAGCCTAGCGACTTATTATTTATGATTGCAGCACCAGAGGGTGGAGCAGATACTCATCTTGAAGTATTATCAAAGCTTATGACTATCCTTATGGACAAGGCGTTTTGCGAGTCACTTGTACAGGCAAAGTCAGTTGATGAGTTCTTAAAGCTTATCGATGCAAAGGAAGCAGAAAAGGATGCAGCTAGTGCACCTAAGGCAGCTCCTTCAAATGCATCAAAGAAGATCGTAGCAGTTACAGCATGCCCAACAGGTATTGCACATACATTTATGGCAGCTGAGTCTCTTGAGCAGAAGGCTAAAGAGCTTGGTGTAGCTTTTAGAGTAGAAAAGGACGGCTCAGGCGGAGCAAAGGATCCACTTACAGCTAAGGAAATCGAAGAAGCAGATGCAGTTATCGTTGCTTGCGATAAAAACATCGATATGAGCGTATTCGATGGAAAGAAGGTTGTTATGGCATCTACAAAGGATGCAATCCATGCACCTGAGACACTTTTTGCAAAGGCAGAAACAGCAGCTGTATATCATCATACAGGTGCAGTTACAAAGAAATCTGATTCATCTAATGAATCATTTGGTAGACAGATTTACAAGCATCTTATGAATGGTGTATCTCACATGCTTCCATTCGTAATCGGTGGTGGTATTCTTATCGCTATCGCATTCTTGCTTGATGATTATTCAATTGATCCTAGCAACTTTGGTATGAACACACCTGTAGCTGCTTGGTTCAAGACAGTCGGTGGTGCAGCATTTGGATTTATGCTTCCAATCTTAGCTGGTTTCATCGCTCAGTCAATTGCTGACAGACCTGGTCTTGCAGTTGGTTTCGTTGGTGGTTACCTTGCTTCTACTGGTGCTACATTCGCAGCTCCAGGTGGAGATATTCCATCAGCATTCCTTGGCGCTATGGTAGCTGGTTTTGCAGCAGGTTACATTGTACTTTTCATGGAGCGTCTATGCGACAAGCTTCCACAGGCACTTGAGGGAATCAAGCCAGTACTTATTTATCCACTTTGCGGTATCGCAATTATCGGTGTTGTAATGTGCGCAATCAACCCAATCGTTGGTGCACTTAACACATGGATTTCTGGCGTACTTACAGGTATGAGCTCAGGTTCTATCATCGTTTTAGGTATTCTCCTTGGCGCTATGATGGCAACAGATATGGGTGGTCCTCTTAACAAGGCAGCATACGTATTTGGTACAGCAGCTCTTGCAGAGCAGAACGAAACAGGTTGGATGATTATGGCAGCTGTTATGGTTGGTGGTATGGTTCCTCCAATCGCAATCGCTCTTGCAACACTTATCTTCCCTAAGAAGTTTACAGAGGCTGAGAGAAAGTCTGGTCCAGTTAACTTCATCATGGGATTCTGCTTCATTACAGAGGGTGCTATTCCATTTGCAGCAGCAGATCCACTACACGTTATTCCTTCACTTATGGTAGGTTCTGGTGTAGCTGGTGCTCTTTCAATGGCATTTAAGTGCACACTTATGGCTCCTCACGGTGGAATCTTCGTATTCCCTGTAGTTGGAAACTGGGCACTCTACTTAGTAGCTCTCGCTGTTGGATCAGTAGTAAGTTGCTTACTTCTCGGAGTTTTGAAAAAAACTGTAGAAGAATAACACATAATCTGTTAAACTAGTTTTTTGATTACATACCATTCTAGGGGCACGTGCCCCTAGAATGGATTTTATGTTTTTGTACTTTATAGACTTTCCCGATTATTTCTATAAAGTATAGAGACATAAAAATAATGATGATGATAATTACATGCGAAACGAAAGGAGTTATATTATGGTTTCACAGAAGGTTACAGTCACAAACGAGCAGGGTATGCACATGCGCCCAGCAACAGTTTTTAGTGCAGCAGTTACACCATTTGATGCTGAGGTTAAGATCTTATTCAATGGTAATGCATATGATGGAAAGAGCGTTATGATGCTCATGGCAGCTTGCATCAAGTGTGGTGCAGAGATTGAAATCCAGTGCGATGGCGCTGATGAAGAAGCAGCACTTGCAAAGGCTGTTGAGCTTGTAGAGAGCGGTCTTGGTGACTAATTTTTATCAGTAAATTAATATGTAGGAGGTTACCTTATGTATAAGGGCATTGAAGCGTCTAGAGGTATAGGTATTGGTAGCATCTGTCTTATTGTTGATCACGATCTTACATTCGAGACAAAGCATATAGATGATACTGATGCTGAAAAGACTAGATTCAACTCAGCTATTGATAAGTTCAAGGCTGAGACAGCTGAAATGGCAGAAAATATTCGCAAGAATATAGGACCAAAGGAAGCTGAAATCATGGAAGGTCACTTGGCTATGATTGCTGATCCTACTATGGCTGGTGAAATGACAAAAATGATCGAGGCAGGTCAGTGTGCTGAGGCAGCTGTTACAGCTGTTTGCGACATGTTTATTGGCATGTTCTCAAAGATGGAAGATGATATGATGCGCCAGCGTGCATCAGATATTTCTGATATCAAGATCAGTTTATTAAAGATTTTACTTGGCGTAGAGGACGTAGATATTAGCAAGGTTGCTCCAGGAACAATTCTTGTAGCTCACGATTTAACACCATCAATGACATCCCAGATTGTAAAGGATAACGTTGTTGGTATTATTACAGAGGTTGGTGGAAAGACATCTCATTCTGCTATCCTTGCAAGAGCACTTGAGATTCCAGCAGTTTTATCTGTACCAGGTATCACAGAAATCGTGCATGACAAAGATACAGCTATTGTTGATGGTACAGAAGGCGATGTATACATCAATCCTGACGGGGAAGTAGTTTCAAAATACGTTATTAAGAGAGAGGAATTCATTCGCGCACAGGCAGAGCTTAAGAATTTTGTTGGCAAGGAATCAGTTACAGCTGATGGCAAGCCAGTAGAATTATTCTGCAACATTGGTACTCCAAAGGATGCCAAGAAGGCAATCGAGTGCGATGGCGAGGGTATTGGATTATTCCGTTCAGAGTTCCTTTTCATGGACAAGCCACATCTTCCAACAGAGGATGAGCAGTTCGCAGCGTACAAAGAAGCTGTTGATATCATGGGTGGAAAGACAGTTATTATCCGTACACTTGATATCGGTGGCGACAAGGATATCCCTTATCTCGAGCTTGAGAAAGAGGAGAATCCATTCTTAGGTTACAGAGCAGTACGTTACTGCTTAGCAAACCGCGATATGTACAAGATTCAGCTCAGAGGAATCCTTAGAGCTAGTGCATTCGGAAAAGTAAAAATTATGGTACCACTTGTTACATGTGTAGAAGAGGTACGTGAGGTTAAGGCTCTCGTTGAGGAGTGCAAAAAAGAGCTTTCTGCAGAGGGTATCGCTTTTGATGATGCCATCGAGGTTGGTTGTATGGTAGAGACTGCAGCAGCATCTCTTATCGCAGACCTTCTTGCACAGGAGGCAGACTTCTTCTCAATTGGAACAAACGACTTAACACAGTATACAATGAGCGTAGACCGTGGAAATGCAAAGGTTGCATACCTTTACTCAGCATTCCAGCCAGCAGTTCTTCGTTCAATCAAGAATATTATCGCAGCAGGAAATGCTGCAGGTATTCCTGTAGGTATGTGTGGTGAGGCAGCAGCTGATCCACTTATGATTCCACTCCTTATTTCATTTGGACTAGATGAATACAGCGTAAACCCAGTACTTGTACTGACAGCACGTTGCATCATTTCTAAGTGGACAAAGGAAGAGGCTGATGCTCTTGCTGAGAAGGTGCTTTCACTTTCAACAGAGGCAGAAATTGTAGCAGCCCTCAAGGAAGCAGCAAAATAAAGATTTAGTTCTTTTAATGGCGTCATTTAATGGCGCCATTTTTTATTGTTACTTTTAAAAATATAAAGTTTCTATTGATGTGGCCGATATATAAGGTATAAAACAAAGGATTATCTTTTATAGATATCCGTTCTTGGATTTGGATGAAGTCCTTACCCAAGGATGAGAGAGGATTAAGAGGTAATTTGGAAAGGAAAGAATATGGAATTTAATAATGAGGCATAGGACTGCTTTCAATATAAGGTTGGAGGCAGTCCTTTTATGTTGTATGAAAAGTGGATTATTGTTAATATGTGTGTAGATTAGTTTAATAAAAGTGGATATAGGAGAATAATTTATGGCAGGAATACTCTATGGAATAGGTGTGGGACCGGGTGATCCAGAGATGCTTACTCTTAGAGCGGTTAGAGCAATTAAAGAAGCAGATGTTATTTGCTTACCAAAGGCAGATAAGACGAAATGCAGGGCATATCAGATAGCCTTGCCAGTGGTGCCAGAACTAGCATACAAAAAAATAATTAGCTATGAGTTTGCAATGACAAGTGATGTAGACAAATTGCGTCAAATGCATGTGGAATTTTATAACCATTATAAGCAGCTATTGACGGATGGATATAGTCTTGCATTTTTGACCATAGGTGATCCTACTGTGTATTCGACCTTTGGATATATTATGAAAATGGCAAAGGCTGATGGTATTGAGGTAGAAATTGTAAATGGAATAACCTCCTTTTGCGGAACAGCTGCTGCCAGTGGGATAGTCTTAAGTGAGGGAAATGAAAATATTCATATCCTATCCGGTCAGGGTGATTTGGATCAGGAGCTTGCTTTATCTGGTACAAAAATCATCATGAAAAGTGGTAAGAATATAACTGAAATAAAAGAAAAATTAGTGCAGATGGAAGACGATGGCCTAGTGTCAGTACATGCTGTTGTGGACTGTGGAATGGAAACAGAACAGATATATCCAAATGCTATTACCATCCCAGATGATAGTCGATACATGATGACGATTATTGTAAAGGATTTATAAAATATCTAAAATTTGGAAACTAATAAAGATTAGACTCCTGAACAAAGGTTAGTTTTGTCTGATGTAAGGAAACTATGATATTATTAGACAAACAATGCTATTTGTAGAAGGAGGATTTTTCATGGCAGAAAATAAATACGCTGGTACAAAAACTGAGAAGAACTTATGGGAGGCATTTGCTGGAGAGTCTATGGCTCGCAACAAATATACTTATTTTGCATCAGTAGCAAAGAAGGCAGGCTACGAGCAGATTGCTGCATTATTCCTAAAGACAGCAGATAATGAAAAGGAGCATGCTAAGCTTTGGTTCAAGGCTCTTGGTGAGCTTGGTGATACACCAGCAAACCTTTTAAGTGGAGCAGAAGGTGAAAATGCCGAGTGGACAGACATGTATGATCGTATGGCTCGCGAAGCAGACGAAGAAGGGTTCCATGAATTAGCAGAGCAGTTCAGAGGTGTTGGCGCAATTGAAAAACTACATGAAGAGCGTTATCGCAAGCTTCTTCACAATGTAGAGGCCATGGAGGTCTTCAAAAAGAGTGGTGTAACAATGTGGGAGTGTCGCAACTGCGGTCATGTAGTAGTTGGTGTTGAAGCACCTCAGGTTTGCCCAGTGTGCAAGCACCCACAGGCATTTTTCGAGGTTCGTGAGGAAAACTACTAATAGTCTGCTACTCTAGAATAAAACACATTTCTGTGTTATAAAGGAAGTATGGAACATTATAAATTTTTTCAAAACAAAGAATGTGAATATTTTCCTTGTCATAAGACAGAGCATCCTGAGGATTTTAATTGCTTGTTTTGTTATTGTCCTTTATATTGTCTAGGGGATAAATGCGGTGGAAATTTCACTTATACTAAGAATGGTGTCAAATCCTGTGTAAATTGCTTGAGGCCGCATGTCAGAGACAATTATAAAGACATAACATCGCAGTTTGGCAAAATAAAAGATTTAATGGAAAAAAATAAGGAAGATTAGTTTAAAGAGGTAATCAATAGATTACCTCTTTATTTTTTGAATTTTAATAGAATTGTCACACAATTTAATTTTTTTCTCTTTATAATAGAAACTAGTAAATATGCGAAATAGTAAGGAGGAGCGTCGATGAGCAAGGCAAAGACAACTAATCCGGGAAATAAGGTTAAGAAAAGCATAGGAAAGACTCTGATATTATGTCTGGCGCCTATTATTGCAGTAGGTGTGGCAAGTATTATTGTCTTTATTTCTTTTAATGCAAGAAAAGAAATAACAGAGGTTGCGCTGATGGATCTAGAAGCCGAGGGTGAGCAGAATGCGGCTAAGCTTGGTTCAGGTTTTGAGATGCTGACAGCCAAAAACGGTCAGTATTGTGACACCTTGGAGACAGTTTATTTCGAGGATCATGATGCGATGCTTAGATATTGTGAGCCATCAGCATCCTATGATGCTGTACCTAATACTGGTTTGTATGTGGGATTTTCTGATGATACATATTTCTATGCAAATCATGACCCACAGGCTCCAGATTGGTTTCCTACAGAGCGTGGCTGGTATGCAGTAGGTAAAGATGCTGAGACCTTTGTTTTAACTGAGCCATATATTGCTGCCACAAATAATGAGCTATGCGTAACCTTTACCAGAAAGGTAGATTGCTATAATGGTGAATTTGCAGTTGCTGCTATTGATGTATTCCTATCTGACCTTCAGGAAAATGTAAATGCCCTAAGACCTATGAGATCTGGTAATTCTATGGTTATTGGGGATGACTATATTATTTCTTATTTTGATACCTCGTTAAATGGAATGAAGATTTCTGAAACAGGAAATAAATACCTTGAGCAGGTGAAGACATATCTAGAGTCTGGTTCAGAGGAGCCTATTCTCATTAATCAGCCTGCTGACGGAAAGGATTATTATGTAACTTCGGCTGATATTCCAGGAACCAGCTGGAAGCTTGTATCTGCAGTTTCTGTAGATGATGTTATGGCTAAAGCAAATCACTTTATGCTTATTTCTCTATTTGCCATGATTATGCTTGTAATCGTAATTGTTTTGATTATTGTATTTACAATCAGGAAGGTTATTATCTTACCAGTTAATGGATTGTCAGAGAGTATTCTAAAGATTTCTGATGGTGACTTTACAGCAAAGATGCCAAAGGATAATGGCGATGAAATTGGTTTGATTAGTAGAGAGATGGACCAGTTTGTTTCTATTATGAATGGGGCAATTAGCGAAATCCAGGGTAAAGCTGAACAGCTGCAGGAGGATTCAGAGACTTCTAAGAATGCTTCTTCTAAGATGTCTACAGAGGCTGAGGATCAGTCAGTATCTATGGGACAGATTCAGGAAACCATGGATGACATTACAAATGCTGTAGGAGAATTAGCTGAAAATGCTACAAACCTTGCACATGCAGTTTCAGACCTTACTGACAATGGTAATACTACAAATGATACAATGCTTTCACTTGTAGACCAGGCAAAGATTGGTCAGGAGGATATGACAGCGGTTCAGTCTAGCATGGAAAAGATTACAGACTCAATGGGTGAAATGAATGATGTGGTTGTAACTGTTGGTGAGTCGGCTAAGCAGATTACAGATATTGTTCAGATGATTGACTCTATTGCTGAGCAGACAAATCTATTGTCATTAAACGCATCTATAGAGGCTGCCCGTGCTGGTGAGGCTGGTAAGGGATTTGCGGTTGTTGCTGACGAGATCGGTCAGTTGGCACAGAATTCACAGGATGCCGCAAAAGAAATCGGCGACATTATTAGACAGATTACAGGTCTTATCTCTGATTTGGCTAACAAATCTCAGAATAATATGGATTCTATCAATGAGAGTGGCGTGGTGGTAGAAAAGGCTGGTACAAGCTTTAACAAGATCTATGATGATCTTAATTCTGCTGCTGAGACTATGAAGGCTATGATTGGTATGATGGGTGAGGTAAATGATATAGCTTCATCTGTAGCTGCTATTTCTGAAGAGCAGTCAGCTAGCTCAGAAGAAATTACTGCTACCATCTACACACTGACAGAGAGTGCACATCAAATTGCAACAGAGAGTCAGGGTGTAGAAAATGTAGCAAATTCAGTTTCAGATTCAGCCCTTGCCATTAATGACGAGCTGGCTAGATTCAAGATTGAATCAGATATTCCAAAGGATGAGTATTAAGCCAGTGGAAATTTTAACTCAATAGAGAATGTATCCGAGGTGGTTCTAGTAATACTAGAGCCACCTTGTCTTTTCATAAGACTGTTTATACTAATAAGTCCTATCTTTGCACTTTCGTTTTTTCTAGGTATCTTTCTAATGAGATTTGCAAAGGTAATAAAAACAGAAGTAGCATTTAGTTTAACATCTATTATTATAGGATGCTGCTCATCTGCATATTTATCAATATTCGTAAATACGTTATTGAATATTCTTAGGATGTCATCTAGATTAACCTTCAATGTAAAAGGAGAATCGGGCATATTAACATCAAAGGAGTAACCCTGATTTTCAAGAGGAAGTGCATGCTCACCAATAAGCTGCATGAATAGCTCCATACCATCAATGATCTCAAGAGCATCATCGGGTCTCTTTGGATTAGGGTCAAAGGCCAAAAAGTATTCAAAGAGTCTATCAGACATCTCCTTTATTTGATGACAGGTTTCTAAGGCTGTATTTACGTATTTATCCATTTCTTCTTTGGAATTGTAGTGATGCTCCTTTAGTATTTCCAAATATCCCATCTGAGTGGTCAAAGGAGTGCGCAGGTCATGAGAAAGAGCAGTAACCAGACTGTTATTAGCCTGCAGGGCTTTCTTTTCATTTTCCATTTGCTGTGCCAGAGCAATTCTCATGGAATTGAGACTTTCAGCCACATTTGAAATTTCATCGGCACCTTCTACAGGAATTTGATAATCTAGATTTCCACCCTCTAGTATAGAAATACCCTTTGTAATCCTATAAATATAATGAATCTTTCTACGCATCCATAAAACAATAATGGATACAACAAGTGCACATGCCATGACAATGTTTAGATTTTGAATGATAATGTACAGTCCATAGCCATAATCACCGTATATATAAATAGATGCAGTAGTATCTGTAAAGGTCAGGTCATAATTATAGGAAGACTGATATTCGTAAAAATAATCAGAAATATCATCATAGCTGTTTAATGGTAAATCATATGAATTATAAATAACCACATCATCTACAATAATATAAAAATAAACTAGATAATTTTCGCTTGACCATTTTGACAGATACTGATAATCAGTTGTGGAAAGCTTATTGTCATCAATATAGTTCTGCAAATTTTTTACAGATTGGTCTGTCATATATTTGGTATAGGTAGTAGTGGCCCAGTCAGAATATGAGATATATGAATTTAGAGTTTGAGCCATAAAATAAAAGATAAATCCGCAAATCATTGCAAAGATAACAGCCAAGGAAAGCTCTAGATATAATGATTTGGAAAAGAAGTGTTTTATTTTTTTCATTGAAGCTTGTAACCCTTTCCCCAAACGGTAAGAAGATGAGTAGGCTTTGAAGGATCCTCCTCAATCTTTGTTCTAAGATTTCTAATATGTACCATAATGGTGGCATTTGAGCTGTAAAAATATGGCTCGTTCCAAATGGTTTCGTATATTAATTGGGCAGGGAAAACTCTTCCTGGACTCTCTATTAATAATTTGAAAATCTGGTATTCAATCTCCGATAAATCGATACTCTTTTCACTGCCGTCTGATGAAATAACAGTTACTTCATTTCTGTCCTTGGCCACCTTGAAAATGTCATAGGTAAGAAAGCTATCGTCCTTTGCTAGCTCTTTACCTTTATATACATAGTAGCGGCGAAGCATGGATTTTACTCTGGCTGTGAGCTCGCTGTGGGAAAAAGGCTTTGCAAGGTAATCATCAGCACCTATTAGTAGGCCAAATGATTTGTCAGAATCTGTACCTTTTGCAGTGAGAAATAAGATAGGCATCTGATAGGTCTCACGTATTTGCTTGCATACATCAAGACCTGAGATACCAGGCATCATAATATCTAATATAATTAAATCTATAGAATCATTTACAAGTGTGAGGGCGGTTTCTCCATCAGGCGCTTCTATTATTTCGTAGCCTTCACTTTCTAATAGTATATGAAGTATATTTCTAATTTCTTCGTTGTCGTCTACAACTAATATTTTCTGTTTAGCCATAATCCCTCCTAACTAAGTAAAAAGTAATTCTAAAGCTATAGTAACACAAAAAAATATGGGAATCTGTGAAAAAAGACTTCTTTAGATTTCTTAAGATTTACTTTAGGAGAATCTTAAGATTTGGTTGGCATAATAGCATCTAGTTGAAACGGAGGAAATAAAAATGAAGGTAAAAGATATTGTGAAGATTCCTAAATTTTGGGGCAAGAATAAGAATATAGATTTTAAAAAGTTAAATAAAAAGGTGGTAGCCGCAATTATTGCAGCAGCGGTAGTGGTTTCTGCTATTGCAGGCGTGAGTGGATACAAATATGTAAATGCAAAAAGTGCTAACGAAGAAACAGAAACTACTATCCAGGTAGACAATCAGAGTATTGAAAAAACATTAGCTGCTACAGGTACAATCATCTCGGCTCAGGAGAGTGGCCAGTTTGCCACAACTACAAATTCATATCCTGTTGAAGAGGTATATGTAAAGGTAGGTGATGTGGTAAAGGCTGGAGATCCACTTTATAAGCTTGATATGAGCACCATGGAGGAGCAGCTTTCATACCAGCAGCAGGCCTTAAATATTCAGAATCAGCAGAATGCCATTTCTGAATCAAACGCTACAAAGGCACTACAGGACGCAAAGGATACTGGAGCAGCACAGATAAACGAGGCCAACAGAAATCTCGACCAGGCAAAGCAGGATCAAAATACTGCAAATAGAAATAAATCAGCATCTAACAATGCTTTAGATGCAGCAAAAAATACAGAAAATGATGCAAAGACAGCTTTAGACAATGCCACAGCAGCACTTTCAAATGCACAGGCAAAGGTAAGCTCATTAAATACTACTATTACTAATCTTCAGAATCAGATAAACAGTGCAAATGCCTCTGCATCCACTGAATCAACAGATGGTACAGAAGAAAGCACTACAGATAGCGCAACAGTTGACACTACAGATTTACAAAATCAGTTGGACCAGGCAAAGAAGGATTTAGCCAGCGCCCTGGAGGCAGTAACAACAGCTCAGGCAGATGTAAATGCAAAGAGAGAGGCATACAAATCAGCTACAGCAGCTAGAGAAGAGGCTGAAAAGGGTGTACAGTCAGCAAATGATTCTGTCGCAAATGCAAACAGAAGTGTAGATACAGCACAGGCTAATACAAATACAACATCAAATTCAGCTAACTCAAATATTGTAAGTCAGTCACAGTCACTTAAGTCTGCACAGCTGAGCTCACAGTCAAGTACACTTTCTGCAAAGGAAGAGATTTCAAAATCACAGGATGAATTATCAAAGGCCACTGTATATGCATCAATGGATGGAACAGTTACAAATGTAAATATCGTAGCTGGTCAGACCTACAGTGGAACAGATGCAGTGGTAATTGATGATGTTTCTAGTATGAAGGCTACAGCAGATATTGATGAGGCTCAGATTCCAAATATAGCAGTAGGACAAAAGGTACAGATTAAAACAGATGCCACTGGAGATACTGTTTTAGATGGTACAGTTGTATTTGTATCACCTACAGCCACAAAAAATAGTACAAAGTCTACAGATGGTTCTTCTACAACAGCATCTGTATCAAAAACCCGCGCGACATATAGAGTTGATGTGCAGATAGATAGTCCTAATGATGCTCTTAGACTTGGAATGACAGCAAAGATGACCTTTGTTATTGCAAACAAGGATAATGCACTTGCTGTTCCAACTGCAGATATTCAGACAGATGTTGATGGTAGCAAATATGTAGTTGTACAAAACAAGGATAAATCAACAAAGAACGTAAAAATTGAAACAGGAATTTCAGATGAATTCTATACAGAGGTAACTGGTGGTGATTTGAAATCTGGTGACACAATCGTAGAAAACACTTCTGACGGAAGTGCAGATGCAGTACTGGATTCAATGGGAGCAGATGGAGGAATTTATTTTGAGTAATGATATTTTACTATCAGCCAGAGATATCAGAAAAAGCTACTACATTGGAACTCCAAATGAACTAGAAATATTGCATGGTATAGATTTAGATGTTAGACGTGGTGAGTTTGTTTCCATAGTAGGTCAGTCAGGTTCTGGCAAGAGTACTTTGATGAATATCCTAGGTATTTTAGATAGACAAACTTCAGGAACCTATACCCTTGATGGGGTAGATATTTCTCAGGCTCCAAACAAGGATTTATCTTCCCTTAGAAATAAACATATTGGATTTGTTTTTCAGACCTATAATTTGATAGCACGTACAGATGCTATCGCAAATGTGGAAATGCCTATGCTTTATGCTGGTGTTAGTCCCAAGGAGCGTAGACAAAGAGCCATTGAGCTATTAGAGATGGTGGGGATGAAGGAGAGAATGCATCACACACCAGATGAATTGTCAGGTGGCCAAAAACAGCGTGTGGCAATTGCTCGCGCTATGGCAAATGATCCAGATATTATTTTGGCAGATGAGCCTACAGGTGCCCTTGATTCTGGCACAGGAAGACTTGTTATGGATATTTTCCATGAGCTTCATGAAAAGCAGGGAAAGACCATAGTTTTAATTACCCACTCCAATGAATTGGCAGCAGAGACCCCTAGAATAATAACTATTAGTGATGGAAATATTATTTCAGAGAGAAATAATGATGGAAAAGGAGTTGCCTAATGATAAAGGAAAATTGTAAGTTAGCGATAATAAGTATTAAAGCTAATAAAATGCGCGCTTTCCTAACAATGCTAGGCATCATAATTGGTGTTGCAGCAGTAATTGCCATTATGACTGTAGGTAATTCCATGACAGCAGGCGTGCAAAAACAAATGGAAAGCTACGGTGTAAAAAATATATCCGTTAGCATAGAACAAATTGATTATTCACAAGAATTGTCCGAAGCCGACGAAGAGAATATGAAACTTTCTCCGGAAACGATTCACTCCCTAGTAAAACGCTTTGACAAGCAAATCGACGCAATTTCAATAGACTCTAGTATAGGCTCAGGGACAATTCTTGTTAATAATAATAAAGTCCAGGTAGAGGCTACAGGTGTTAGTGCTGGCTTTTTTAAAGCAAATAACATTAAGCTTGTCAGCGGAAATTTCTTTAATGAGATAGACTATAGTCAGGGAAATAATGTGGCTATTGTCTCAGAAAAATTTGCAAAGCAGGTGGCCGGTGAAAACTACAAGCCCGAAGATGTACTTGGAAAAGATTATGAAGTAAATATTAATGATGAATACTTAAACATCAAGGTGGCAGGCATCTATGAATATAATCAGGCAGGTGGAAATTCCAGATCAAAGAGTACACCAATGTATATGCCAATCGCCAGTGCATGGAACTTTTCTCATGACAAGGACATTTACTACATAACTGTTGTTGCATCAGAGTCCACAGACCCTGTGCAGTTTTCAAATGATTTAAAAACATTCCTTACTGAAAAGCTTACAACTCAGCTTTCGGATAAGTTTATGGTTAGTGTATATTCAAATCAATCAATGATTGAGGAGAATACAAAAATGATGAATCAGATGACGATGGCTATTTCATTGATTGCAGCCATAGCTCTTATTGTTGGTGGTATAGGAGTAATGAATATTATGACTGTATCAATAACAGAGCGTACTAGAGAAATTGGTACCAGAAAGGCACTTGGCGCTCCAGATGGAATGATAATGCTACAATTTATCAGCGAGGCAATTATACTTTGTCTGATTGGTGGAATCATAGGTATTATAATAGGATTAATACTTGGCGATGTGGCATCCCACATAATGGGATACGCACCACATGTTTCCATGGCCAGCATATATATGTCTGTGGGATTTTCTATGGCTATAGGTACATTTTTTGGATATTCTCCAGCCAAGCATGCAGCCAATATGAACCCTATTGATGCACTTAGATATGAATAATTTTAGATAACTTCAAATCATTCTTTTTTAACCTCCTGTTGGTATAATTCCGCAAGGAGGTTTTTTTATGCATAAAATTAGGTTTGGATTTGCGCATAAATTAAAACAGTACCGAAAGGCTATTGGGTGGACACAAAGTAAACTGGCAGATTTGCTTGAAACCTATCCTTCAACAATAAGCAGATGGGAGGTAGGAAAGCATGTTCCAAAAAAATACCTTTTTCATAAAATGATGCTGCTATTTGAGCGAAATGGTTATGGATATAGTGAATTTGGAAATGTTACGTTGGAGGATTTGATTTATGCTAAACAAAGCTTACTTAGGACAATGCGCGATGGTGAAATTACAGACATAATCAAAACAAGAAATATTTTGCTGACCATGTATGAACGAGATGATATAGAGTGGTACCAGTATAGAATTATATCGGAGAAGCTAATTCTATATAGAAGAAAAATAATATCATCAAATGAATTTTTATTAACCTGTGAAGAAATATTTGAGATGCAAAGTGGTCTTCCCGCATTAGAAAGAAAGGATTATGCTAAACGTTCCCAAATAGAATATTCTATTTTGTATTTGATGGCGGAGACTTACGCTGAAAGAGACGAATATGATGTTGCGCTGTATATTTTTGATGGAATATATAATTCACTGAGAAAAAGGCAAAATAATGATGGCTTTTATAAGGAGCACATGATGAGTGCTTGTTTACATGCCGTGAAAATACATATTGCTTGTCATAATTCCAAAAAGGCAAACGAACTATTAAATACTGTATTTATGAGTGGACTTGATAATTTTGAAATGCATTCCTTTGTAAAAGGAGTGGAGCTATTACGAAATATATGTTTGAAGCTGGAGCATGAAACAGAGTCAGATATAATAAGTGAATATATAGATGCGTCAGGGGGATTGGTGGATTTATTACATTATAAATATGAGGTGGATATGAATATATGACTTTTTGATTTTCTGAGGAAAATCAAAAACCTTAAATTTAGTTCACCAAAGTACCCTTGTTTTTTTCACCAAAAAATACTATATTAACGCAGGGGATATAAAGCAAAAGAGGTATAGAGATGGATATAGTAGTTTTAGCAGGTGGACTTAGCTCAGAGAGAGATGTTTCACTAAAGTCAGGTATGATGATTGCACAGGCTCTTAGAAATCGTGGACATAGAGTATTAGCATTAGATGTGTTTATGGGATTTGGCGAGAGCGAATGTGACGTCACAAATATTTTTGAAAAGGCTGAAGAAAATTCTTTCGTTGTAGAAGGAATCCCTTCACAGGCACCAGATATCGAAAAGGTTATTGCGAGCCGTGCAGATAAGAGTCCTAGCTTCTTTGGACCAAATGTTATCAAGATTTGTCAGATGGCTGATATCGTATATATGGCATTACATGGTGGCGATGGCGAGAGCGGAAAGGTTCAGGCAGCCTTAGATTTATTTGGAATCAAATATACTGGAAATGATTATGTTTCAAGTGCTATTTCAATGGATAAGCAGCTTACAAAGAATGTATTCAATAGAGTAGGAGTTCCTACACCTTATGGTACATCCTTAAAGAAGAGCGAAAGAGAGGGCTTCAAGTTCGACAAGTTCCCTTGCATCGTAAAGCCTAGCTGCGGTGGTTCATCTATCGGTGTTACTATTGTAAACTCACAGGATGAAATGGATGCAGCTTTAGACGCAGCCTTCGAGTGGGAAGATGAGGTTGTTATTGAACAGTTCATCAAGGGTAGAGAGCTTTCTGATGGAGTATTAAAGGGAAAGGCTCTTCCTGTTATTGAGATTGCAACACTTAAGGGATTCTACGATTACAAGAATAAATATGCAGCAGGATCAGCTATTGAAACATGTCCAGCTCAGATTAGCGAAAAGGCTACAGCAGATATTCAAAAGTATTCTGAGCTTGCATTCAAGTCACTTGGCCTTACTACATACGCAAGAATGGATTTCATGCTTGATGAGAATGACAATGTATATTGCTTAGAGGCAAATACACTTCCAGGTATGACACCAACCAGCTTACTTCCACAGGAAGCAAATCAGATTGGTCTTGATTTTGAAGACTTATGCGAAAAACTAATTGAAATCTCATTAGAGAAATATAATTAATAGATAACGGAAAAGAAGGAATTATAGGAGATTTTTCTCCACAATAGAATTGAGAAATATATGAAAAATATGACAATTGAGCGAATCGCCCAGGTAACTGGGGGACAGCTATGCAATCCAAACAATTGCGAGATATCAACAAAGGAAATTGCAGGTGTAATAAATGACAATCGAAAGGTAGAAAAGGATTTCCTTTTTGTGCCAATGGTGGGAGCCAGAGTCGATGGACATGATTTTATTGAGGATGCTTTTTCCAAGGGTGCACTAGCTACATTATCAGAAAAGGATTTAGATAATGTCTCAGGACCTTATATCAAGGTAGAGGATACAAAGGTTGCGCTAAAGCAGATTGCCACAGCATATCGTATGGAGCTTTCCATTCCAGTAATCGGTGTTATCGGTTCAGTTGGAAAAACAAGCACAAAGGAAATGCTTGCATCTGTTTTATCTACACGTTTCAATGTTTTAAAAACAGATGGAAATTTCAATAACGAAATTGGATTGCCACTGACCATTTGCCGTATTACTGACGAGCATCAGGTGGCAGTAGTAGAAATGGGTATCTCAGATTTTGGAGAGATGCATAGACTTGGCGACATTGCCAAACCAAACTATGTTGTTATGACAAATATTGGCCAGTGCCATCTAGAGTTCTTAAAGGATCGTGACGGCATCCTACGTGCAAAGACAGAGGTTTTTGAACATATGCCTGAGGACGGAATCGTTTTCTTAAATGGAGATGATGACAAGCTTTCTATAGCAGATACTCTTGGCCTCAAGAAAATCTTCTACGGCTTAAATGGCGAGGAGGTTTCAGCCACAAATGTTGAGGCGGACGGTATTGTAGGTAGCAAGGCCACCTTCACAGCTTATGGAGAGTCATTCAATGTAGAAATTCCACTACCAGGTGAGCACAATATTATGAATGCTCTTGCTGCCACAGCTGTGGGTATTCAGATGGGGCTTTCAAAGCTTGATGTGGTTAGAGGTCTAAAGAATGCTTCTACTATTTCTGGAAGAAACAACGTCATTACAATGCGCGGTATCACAGTAATCGATGATTGCTACAATGCCAATCCAGTTTCTATGAAGGCATCTATTGAGGTTCTTGGAAAAGCTCCTGGAAAGACTATTGCAGTTCTTGGAGACATGGGTGAGCTTGGTGAGGATGAGCGACAGCTTCATTACGGAATCGGTGCAGCTCTACAGGAAAATCATATTGGTACTGTATTTACAGTTGGACCGCTTTCAGCAGAAATCGATTCGGCTCTTCGTCAGGGAAACAGCTCATGTATGAGTCATCACTATGACACTGTAGAGGCTATGCTTGAGGACTTACTTCCTATAATGCGTTCTGGAGATACAATCCTTGTAAAGGCATCGCACTTTATGGGATTCTCAGCCGTTGTAGATGCTATTATTGATAGATTAAAATAAATTTAAAATAAAAAACTGCCAGTAGCTAAACAATCAATTGGTTGTTAACTATTGGCAGTTATTTTTTTAGATTAATTTTGCGTCCTCATCTAACTGAGCCTGCATCATGCGCTGAACATATGCACCGATGTATTTCTTGTCATCTCCTTCGAGAGATTTAGGATCAACTGGTGGCATGAAAGTGATAATAACCTTTGTCTTCTTTAAGCGAGGTAAATGTGTTTCGAATACCTCGCGAGTGTTTGTGAAACAAACTGGAACGATAGGACAACCTGTTTTTGTGGCAATTTTGAAGCTGGCCTCGTGGAAGGGCTGCATCTTGCCGTCCTTTGAGCGTGTTCCCTCAGGGAATACAAACATTGAAATACCCTGTTTAATAAATTCCTGTGCCTTGATAATAAGCTTTAGGTCCTGACGTGGATCTGTACGTGTAAGGAACAAGCAGTAATTCATGTGCATCCATACATTTAATAGTGGGACCTTTTCAAAGGTTTTCTTTGAAAGGAAGCCTGTAATAGGTGGACAAAGATTATATCCCAAAACAACATCAAAGAAGCTCTGATGGTTTCCAATGAAAAGTACTGACTGATCCTTTGGAATGTTCTCAAGTCCTCGTACCTCTGGTCTTGCGCCTGCAAGAAATCCAACAACACCGAAAGCCCAGGCTACGATTTGATATCCTACCTTATCTTTTAATGGTTTATTGAATAATCCAACGATGTAGAGGATACCCCAAATTGGAATACTTACAATCAAAAAAATAACTACAAAAAGTAGTGTGATAATAGTTCTTAGCATTATTGCCTCCTGTGATTTCTAATTACATTCACATTATAAGGTAGCTGTGTAGTTTAATCAATCTGATTTATAGGTGGCAAAATATCTAGAAATATGATAGAGGGGGTAAATATTATTGAATATAATGTCTTAAATCACAATTTAAGATTTGGGTAAAATGGCGAAACTATAATCGAATTGTCAGTTTTTAGTTGGAATTATGCAAAAACTGGATGGAAAATTTTGACAAAATTACTAAAAAGTGGTAAAATGTCGTCATAACATAAGACTATAATTTTCTATAGTCAAATGCTAGAAAGGGAGGACGAGGCATCATGGAACGCGAAGACTTTGACAAGGTACGTGACTCAGTGAGATCACAGTGCGGTAGTAGAGTTGTTATTCAGTTAGACAAGGGTCGTAACAAGGTAGATATCCAGCAGGGTGTCATCCAGGAGGCTTATCCAAGTGTATTCACTATTCTAGTAGACGACACAGAGAGCAGCCCATCTCAGTTACTTTCCTTCAGCTATACAGACATCATTACTAAAGAGATTCGCATGAAGCTATGCTAGATTTGGTTCGCTAGTTACAACTTAATAACGAAAAAAATGTTACTAGTCAATGTAGCAAAAAATAAAAGGTCAGCAATCCGTCAAATTTATTTGTAAGGATGCTGGCTTTTATTTTTTGGCACTTAGAATAAGTGACTCTACGAATTATGAATATTTTTAGGAGCGAAGCTCCGAGAAAGAAACTCGAAGAGTTTCAAATATGAATAATGAGTAGAGCAATTGACTAGT
>JAILKL010000117.1 GCA_024693775.1 Pseudobutyrivibrio sp. | reverse complement strand
GTTGTGTTACTTGGTCACAGCGGGGCGGGCAAAACCAGTCTCATCGAATCTATGGCTTTTCTAGCTGGCCAAATCGGCAAGCCGGGCACTATAGAGGCTGGTAATACCATTAGTGACTATGACAAGCTTGAGGTGAAGAATAAGTTTTCTATCTACACATCTTTAGTTCCAATCGTATGGGACGACACAAAGATTAATTTCCTTGATACACCAGGGTATTTTGATTTTGTTGGAGAGGCTGAGGAGGCTGTCTCTGCGGCTGATGCTGCAATTATTGTTATTTCAGGTAAAAGTGGAATTGAGGTTGGTACAAAGAAGGCTTGGGAAATGTGTGACAAGTTCAACATCCCAAGAATGGTATTTGTAACTGACATGGATATAGATGATGCCAGCTATAGAGAAATTGTAGAGGAGCTACAGAGTTTATACGGCAAAAAGATTGCTCCATTCCACCTTCCTATTAGAGAAAATGGTGAATTCGTGGGCTACGTAAACGTAATCCAGCAGATGGGTAAGCGTTGGAAGGCAGATGGCACAGTAGAGCATTGTGATGTTCCTGATTACAACAAAGAATATCTTGAGAATTATAGAGAGGCTTTGATGGAGTCAGTTGCTGAAACATCAGAAGAATTTATGGATCGTTATTTTGGCGGTGAGGAATTTTCAGAGGCTGAAATAAGACAAGCACTTCGTGCAAATGTTGCCACAGGCGAAATTGTTCCTGTTATGATGGGTTCGAACCTAACCAATAGGGGTCAGTATACAATGATGGTTGATATTATAAAATATCTTCCAAGCCCAGAGGATAGAACAGTATCAGGCATCAATGCCAATACAAATGAAGTTTACAATGCAGACTATGATTTCTCTAAGCCAAAGAGTGCATATGTGTTTAAGACAATTGTTGATCCATTTGTGGGAAAATATTCCCTTATTAAGGTCAATTCAGGAGTTTTAAAGACAGATGATTTGCTTTACAACAAGCATAAGGAAACAGAAGAAAAAATTGGAAAGCTTTATGTTTTAACTGGAAGCAAGGCAGAGGAGGTTCCAGAGCTTCACGCAGGTGATATTGGCGCCCTTTCTAAATTGCAGAAGGTGGGTACAACAGATTCACTTTCAACAAAGGCTAACCCAATTTTATACATTAGAACACCACTTTCAGTGCCATATACGTATAAACGATATAAAGCAAAGAATAAAGGTGATGAGGATAAGATTGCACAGGCTCTCGCAAAGCTTTGCGCAGAAGATTTAACAATAAAGGTTGTTAATGACGGGGAAAACAGCCAGTCGCTGATTTATGGAATTGGTGATAGACATATTGATATGCTGGTACAAAAGCTAAATGAAAAATACAAGGTTGATATTGAGCTAAGTCAGCCAAAGGTTGCTTTTAAGGAAACCATCAGAGGTAAAGCCGATGTGGAATATAAATATAAAAAGCAGACTGGTGGCCATGGTCAATATGGACATGTAAAGATGACCTTTGAGCCTTCAGGAAATATGGAGGAGGCATATAACTTTACGGAATCTGTTGTAGGTGGTGCTGTTCCAAAGAATTACTTCCCAGCAGTTGAAAAGGGCTTGCAGGAAGCAGTTGTGGCTGGTCCTTTGGCAGCATATCCAGTTGTGGGCGTACATGCTAATTTATATGATGGAAGCTATCATCCAGTAGATTCATCAGAAATGGCATTTAAGGTGGCAGCTAAGGGGGCGTTTAAGGATGGTATCCTAAAAGCCAACCCAATTCTACTTGAACCAATCGAAACTCTTAAGGTAATCGTCCCAGATACCTATACAGGTGATGTTATGGGAGATTTGAACAAGAGAAGAGGTCGTGTCCTTGGAATGACTCCTACAGAAAATGGAGGAAAGACAGAGATTTTGGCTGAGGTTCCTATGGCAGAGCTATATGGATATGATACACAGCTTCGCTCTATGACTGGTGGCTATGGAACATTCTCTTATGAGCTGGCTCGCTATGAACAGGTTCCTTCAGATGTACAGGCAAAGGAAGTAGAAAGACGAGCAAACAAAATTAAAGACGTTGATGAAGAATAGTTCTTTAGGGTCTGGTGTAAAAAGCCAGACCCTTTTTACAATTTCATAACATTTTTTTGCAATAATAAATCCAATAAATTATTTATAACAATTATTTAGGTGGAGTTTTCAGTATGAAGCAATATCGTTTTGTTCTAGATTATGATTTGAATATGACTGAGATGGTTGGAAAAATCATTCATCTTCCTGAGTATGTAAAATATAAAAAGGGCCTGCTTCAATTGGTTGAGCCTGGTTGTGATGGAGATGAGATTCAAAAGGATTTGGATTTTCTATGCGCTCATTTGGAGGGGCTTACTATTTATGGTATGACTAGTCATGGCGCCTTAAGTAGAGAAACTCATTCTGTTAAGTTTAAGGTTTGTTCTTTGATTTTTATGGAAGAGAGTGACTTTAGACTGGATGTTTTTGATTGTTCTAAGGGAATGACTCCATCTGAGGCAGGATTAAAATACCATGAGGTTTTAAAGAAGCTTCAAAATATCAAAGGTATTTTAATGATGTCCTCTGACTTTGCGTTGTGCCCTGAAACCTTTATAGATCAGATTAACAATTATGATCCATCTCTAATAGTATTTGGAGCTTTGGCTGGAACGCAGAAAATGGGTGATGACCACTCAAAGATATATGTAGGAACCACTATATATGAACGTGGAATTTTAGCCATAGCCTTTTATGGAGAAAATCTAAGGCTGGTACATTATTATAATTTAGGCTTTAAATCCCTTGGTAAGGAGTTAGTTATTACAAAGTCTGATGACAAAGGCATAGTATACGAAATAAATAATAAGCCTGCCTTTAATATTTATAAGGAGCATTTAGGCATAGGTATGAACGATTATTTTTTTGAAAATACTAGTTCATTCCCATTTTATATTAAAGAAAATGGTGTTGGTTTAGCCAGAGTAGCCCTTGATTATCATGAAGATGGGGCCCTTGCCTTTGCTACAGAAATTCCAGAGGGGAGCGCTGTCAGCTTAGGCTATTCCACTTCAGATATAATTTTAGATGAATCGGCTCTTTGTTCCAGAAGGCTATCAGATTTCATGCCTGAGGCTGTGCTTATATATGTATGTATGAGTCGTAGAATGCTTATGGGTGATACCTTGGCCGAGCTTGAGTTTGAGTTTTATGAGAATGTATTGAAGTCGGCTACTTGGGCCCATGGCTATGGGGAAATTTTGCATGCTGATGGTATAAGGGGATTTTTAAATGCATCCTGTGTAGTTATTGGTATGCGTGAAGGTGACCCAGCTGAGAAAAACATTCCGTCTACACTTGCTATTGAAAAGAAATATTTAAAGGATTTTATTTCTGAAAGAAAGGATGGTTATGTCCCTTTAAATATTAGATTAGTTAATTTCCTTGAATCTACTACAGACGATCTTAGAGAAGCTGTTGAGCAGCTATTTAAGGTGGCTAGTATAGATGAGCTTACACAAATATATAATAGAAGAGCCTTAAATCATTTTATGACTCAATTTGTGGAAAGAAAATCCAGATATAAGGGTGTTGCTGTAATGATGGTGGATATTGATCACTTTAAGCATGTTAATGACACCTATGGTCATGATGTTGGAGATATTGTTTTAAAGACAGGTGTAAGTGGTGTTAAATTTATGTTTAATCAAAACGATATAATAGGGCGCTGGGGAGGCGAGGAATTTGTTGGTATAAAGCCTAATATGACAAAGGAAGAGGCGCTGGAGTTCTGTGAGCTTTTAAGAAGCAGTGTGGAACAGATGGAATTTGAGCAGGTGGGCCATATAACAGTTAGCGTAGGATTAACCATGATTACAAATGATGATAACGACGAGAGTGTTTTTAAACGAATCGATTCTGCGTTATATGAGGCAAAAGAAACAGGTAGAAATAAAGTTGTGTTTAAATGAGAGATTAGATAATTGTCATACATTATAAATAGTAACAGTATTTTAAAAAGCTGTAGATGTTTTCATTGCAAAACTCTACAGCTTTTATTATACTTTTTATTTAGTTAGGCAAAGTACGAGGTGAGAAAATGAAACATAACTTTAAAGCAATTGAAAAAAAGTGGCAGGCAGCCTGGGAAAAAGACGGAATTTTCAAGGCTGTTGATGGTTCAGATAAGCCAAAATTCTACGGCCTTGTAGAATTTCCATATCCATCAGGTGCCGGTATGCACGTTGGTCATATCAAGGCATATTCTTCTATAGAAGTAATTTCTAGAAAGCGTAGAATGCAGGGATATAATGTACTATTCCCTATCGGATTTGATGCATTCGGTCTTCCAACAGAAAACTATGCAGTAAAGACAAATACACATCCTAGAAAAATCACAGATGACAACATCAAAAAGTTCACAAAGCAGTTATCAAGTGTAGGCTTCTCTTTTGACTACAGCAGAACAATTGATACTACACAGGAAGATTACTACAAGTGGACACAGTGGATTTTCCTTAAGATGTTTGAAAAGGGCCTTGTTTTCAGAGACAAGACTTTAGTAAATTACTGTCCTCATTGCAAGGTTGTACTTTCAAACGAGGATTCTCAGGGTGGAAAGTGCGATATTTGCGATAGCGATGTTATCCAAAAGGAAAAGGACGTTTGGTACCTTAGAATTACAGAGTATGCTGACAAGCTTCTCCAGGGCCTTGACGAGGTTGATTTTCCTGAGAACATCAAGCAGCAGCAGGTAAACTGGATCGGAAAATCTAAGGGTGCCTTCGTTAACTTTACATTAGATGGTATCGAGGACAAGCTTGAGATTTATACAACACGTCCAGATACACTTTGCGGTGTTACATTTATGGTTATTGCTCCAGAGCATCCATATATTGATAAATATTCAGACAAGATTTCAAACATGGACGCTATTATGGCTTACCGTGAGGAGTGTCAGAAAAAGTCTGAGTTTGAGCGTACACAGCTTGTTTCAAAGGACAAGACTGGTGTTAGAGTTGAGGGCTTTGATGCAATCAATCCTATTACAGGAAAGAAGATTCCAGTATTCATTTCAGATTACGTAATGATGGGCTATGGTACAGGTGCTATTATGGCTGTTCCTGCTCATGATCAGAGAGACTGGGATTTCGCTCATAAATTTGGAATCGATATTATTCCAGTTATTGAGGGTGGAGATGTTACAAAGGAAGCCTACACAGGCGAGGGTAACATGATCAACTCAGAATTCTTAAACGGATTCAACAACAAAAAGGATTCTATCAATCGCATGATTGAAGAGCTTGAAAAGCTTGGCTGTGGAAAAGCAGGTGTTCAGTACAAGATGAAGGATTGGGCATTTAATAGACAGCGTTATTGGGGTGAGCCTATTCCAATCGTTCACTGTCCAAAATGTGGTGATGTAGCAGTTCCATTTGATCAGCTTCCACTTAAGCTTCCAGTACTTGAAAACTTTGAGCCAGGTACAGACGGAGAGTCACCTCTTGCAAAGATTGATTCATTTGTAAACTGTAAGTGTCCAAAGTGCGGTGGTGATGCAAAGCGTGAGACAGATACAATGCCACAGTGGGCTGGTTCTTCATGGTATTTCCTTCGTTATATTGATCCACATAACGACAATGAGCTTGCAGCCATGGACAAGCTAAATTATTGGATGCCTGTTGATTGGTATAACGGTGGTATGGAGCACGTTACAAGACACTTGATTTATTCTAGATTCTGGCATCACTTCCTTTATGATATCGGTGTGGTTAATACTCCAGAGCCATACAAGAAGAGAAGTGCTCAGGGTATGATTCTTGGCGAGGATGGCCAGAAGATGTCAAAGTCACGTGGTAATGTAATTGATCCACTTGACATTGTAGATGCATATGGTGCAGATACACTTCGTACATACGTATTGTTTATGGGTGATTACGGTGCAGCAGCTCCTTGGTCAGACGCATCTGTTCGTGGATGCAAGAGATTCCTTGAGAGATTTGCTGGACTTACAGATATTGTTACTGATGAGCCAAATAGTGAGTCTATTGAAACTGGTATTCATAAGACAATCAAAAAGGTTTCAGAGGATATCGAGGTTATGAAGTACAACACAGCTATTGCGGCTATGATGGGACTTCTTAATGATATTATTTCAGAGGGACATATTACAAAGGACAATCTTATCTTACTTGTTAAGATTCTTTCACCTTTTGCACCTCATCTTGCAGAAGAAATGTATGCAGAGTTAGGTGGAGAGGGATATGTATCAATTTCTGCATGGCCAGAATATGACCCAGCAAAGATTGTAGAGTCTACAATTGAGATTGCTGTACAGGTAAACGGCAAGCTCAAGGCAACAATCAACATCCCTAATGGATGCGAAAAGGATGAGGCTCTTTCTCTTGCAAAGGCAAATGATTCTGTTGCAGCAGCAATTGAAGGAAAGAATCTTGTTAAGGAAATTTACGTTCCAAATAAGATCGTCAACCTCGTAGTAAAATAATTGTAGCTATATGATGACTAGTAGGGCACAAAGAAGGAGATAATGTATGAGCAAAATTCAAATGACAACACCACTTGTAGAGATGGATGGAGACGAGATGACACGCATCCTTTGGCAGATGATAAAGGATGAGCTTTTAATTCCATTTATTGATTTAAAGACAGAATACTATGATCTTGGATTAGAGCATAGAAATGAGACAGACGATCAGGTTACAGTAGATTCTGCTGAGGCTACAAAGAAATATGGTGTTGCAGTAAAATGCGCTACCATTACTCCTAATGCTGCCAGAATGACCGAGTACGACCTAAAGGAAATGTGGAAGAGCCCTAATGGTACAATCCGTGCCATCTTAGATGGTACTGTATTTAGAGCTCCTATCGTAGTAAAGGGTATCGAGCCAAATGTTAAGAGCTGGAAAAAGCCTATCACTATAGCTCGTCATGCTTATGGTGATGTTTATAAGAACACAGAAATGGTTGTTCCAGGCGCCGGAAAGGTTGAGCTTGTTTATACAGCAGAGGATGGCACTGAGGAGAGAGCATTAGTTCATACATTTAATGGGCCTGGTGTGGTACAGGGCCAGCACAATCTTGATGATTCTATCACTAGCTTTGCACACAGCTGCTTCAAGTATGCTCTTGATACAAAGCAGGACCTTTGGTTCGCTACAAAGGATACTATTTCAAAGAAATACGACCATACCTTCAAGGATATTTTCCAGGACATCTTTGATAATGAATACAAGGCTGCCTTTGATGCAGCAGGTATTGAATATTTCTATACACTTATAGATGATGCAGTCGCTCGTGTTATGAAATCTGAGGGTGGATTTATATGGGCTTGTAAGAACTATGATGGAGATGTAATGTCTGATATGATTTCATCTGCATTTGGTTCACTTGCTATGATGACATCAGTTCTAGTTAGCCCTGCTGGTTACTATGAATATGAGGCAGCTCATGGTACAGTTCAGCGTCATTATTACAAGCACTTAAAGGGCGAGGAGACATCTACAAACTCAGTAGCTACAATCTTTGCTTGGACAGGTGCTCTTAGAAAGCGCGGAGAGCTTGATAATATTCCAGAGCTTATGACATTTGCTGACAAGCTTGAAAAGGCATGCATAAAGACAATTGAGGATGGAAAGATGACCAAGGATTTGGCTCTTATCACTTCAATTGAAAATCCTACAGTTCTAAATTCGCGCGATTTTATCGTAGAAATTCGCAAGACTTTAGAGGCAATGTAGTTTTTGTCAGATTACTTATTAGCTATCACCTACTACTAAATCTAGTGGTTTGGTTATTGACATCATACAAAATAGTTTATTATAATAGTCTCATGTGAATATGGCATGAGACTATTTTTATGCTATGAAAGACAGAAAGTGCTTTCAAAGGGAGAATAAATTTGGAAATGAACGTAAAGCTTCAGGTGTTTGAGGGGCCATTGGATTTGCTTCTACATCTGATTGATAAAAATAAAGTTGATATTTATGATATTCCCATCGTAGAGATTACAGATCAATACATGGACTATATCAGACAGATGGACAATGAGGATTTAGATGTCATGTCAGAATTCCTTCTTATGGCCACCACTTTATTAGATATAAAGAGTCGTATGCTTCTTCCTCAGGAGCAAAAGGAAGAGGAGGAAGAGGAAGAAGATCCTAGAGCAGAGCTTGTACAGCAGCTTCTTGAATACAAGATGTACAAGACTATTTCTTATGAGCTTCGTGACCGTCAGATGGATGCTTCTCAGGTATTTTACAAGGAGCCTACCATTCCAGATGAGGTTTTAAAATACGAGCAGCCTGTAGATTTAGAGGAGCTTATGTCGGACCTTACTTTAAACAAGCTCAACGATATTTTCCAGCAGGTTCTCAAAAGACAGGATAGCAGACGAGATCCTATTCGTTCTTCTTTCGGCAAAATCAAAAAAGAAGAGGTTTCTCTAGAACAAAAAATGGAATGGACAATTGCCTTTGCAAAATGTCACAATACCTTTAGCTTTAGACATTTACTGGAGGCAGCTCATACAAAGACAGAGGTTATCGTTACATTCCTTTGTATATTAGAGATGATGAAGGCGGGCCAGATTATGATTACCCAAGAGGATACCTTCACAGACATTAAAATCGAAAGCAGAATCGCTGCATAGACCTGCTATAAAAGGGAGTATTAAATGGAAACAAAAGATATAGATAGTATTGTTGAGGGAATTTTATTTGCCATGGGTGGCACAGTGGAGCCATCTAGAATAGCAAAGGCCCTTGAAATAGAAGAAAAACAGGTAGTTACTGCTATTGAGCACCTAAAGGAGGACTACGCTAAAAATAATCGAGGAGTCACTATCACAGAGATAGATGGCTCTTATCAAATGTGCACTAGTCCTGATATTTATGAATATCTTATTAGAATTGCAAAGCAGCCTAAGAAATATGTCCTTACAGATGTATTATTAGAGACTCTTTCTATTATTGCTTACAAGCAGCCTATTACAAAATCTGAGATTGAAAAAATCAGAGGAGTTTCTTCTGATTTTGCTGTTAGTAAGCTAGTTGAGTTTGGCTTATGCACAGAATTAGGTAGATTGGACGCTCCAGGTCGTCCTATGCTTTTTGGCACTACTGAGGAGTTCTTGCGCTCGTTTGGTGTTAGCTCTATCGAAGAGCTTCCAGAGCTCTCTCAATCACAAATTGAAGAATTCAAATTAGAAGCCGAAACAGAGGCCCAAAACGTAGAGGTTACGGTATAACTGTCAACGCTTTTAAAAATTAAAACCACCCAAATTTCCGGGTGGTTTTTTATGACAATTTTTTAACGACAATTCATTGAAAAGGACTTTAAAAACAAGTATTATTAGAATTGCGGAAAAATTTAAAATTAACATAAATGGAGGTATGAGATGGGTAATGATTTAAATCAGGCTCAGGCTAGAATTAACGCGTTGCTTGACGACAACAGCTTTGTTGAATTACAGTCCCTTGTAATGTCTCGCAACACAGACTTCAACCTTGATGCAAAGAAAGAACCATCAGATGGCGTTATCATTGGACATGGTCTAATTGACGGTACATTAGTATTCGTATTCAGCCAGAATGCAGATGTCCTTGGTGGCACTATCGGAGAAATGCATGCAAAGAAGATTCTATCAGTTTATGATATGGCTCTTAAGGTAGGAGCACCAGTTATTGGTTTCCTCGATTGCAATGGCGTTCGTCTTCAGGAATCCTTTGATGCTCTAGAGGCACTTGGATCCGTCTTAGAAAAAGCCGCTGATGTAAAGGGTGTTATTCCACAGCTTATGTGTGTTGCAGGAAACTGTGGTGGTGGTTTATCGGTTTTACCAGCTTTAGCTGATTTCACATTTATGGTTGATGGAGCAAATCTTTTTGTGAACTCACCAGATGCTATAAAGGGAAATAGAGCAGAGGAATGCGATACTGCATCTGCTGCATTCCAATATGAAGAGGCAGGTACTGTTGATGTACACGGCTCACTTACAGAGGTTGTTACTTGTATGAGACAGGTAATCAGCATGATACCTAATGATATTGTTGAAGCTTCAGATGATCTTAACAGAGCTTCTGAGGGATTAGAGGATAAGCTTACAGACGCAGCTGCTGTGGCAACAGAGTTGGCTGATTCAAGACAGTTTATCGAATTAAAAGCAGGCTTCGCTAAGGAAATGGTTACAGGTCTTATGAAGCTTGATGGGGTTACTATTGGTGTTGTTGGTAATAGAGAGGTAGAGGGTAATGCATATCTTTCAGCTGCAGGCTGTGAAAAGGCTGCAGACTTCGTTGATCTCTGCGATATGTATGAGATTCCAGTTCTTTCTATCACAAACGTAGAAGCATTTAAATCATGTACTTGTCAGGAGAGACGCTTGCCACGTGCACTTGCTCAGATGACACAGAGATTTGTTGATGCAAGCATTCCAAAGATTAATCTCATTACAAAACAGGCTTATGGTTCTCCATATGTTTTAATGAATTCAAAATCACTTGGCGCAGATCTTGTTTATGCATTTGAGGATGCAAAGGTTGGCGCTATGGAAGCATCTAAGGCTGCAAAGATTCTTACAGATGCAGGTGTTGATTTTGATGCAATCGAAAAGGATTATGCTAGTATTCAGGATAGCGCACTTACAGCAGCTAGCCATGGTCATATTGATAGAATCCTATCAAAGGCTGATACAAGAAAGTACATTATCGCTGGTTTTGAGATGTTCTTTTAATTAATAGGAAGGTGACTTTATGAGAAAGAAAATTTTGATTTGCTTATGCACCTTCGCTCTTGCAATCAGCCTAGTCGCTTGTGGCAGCAAGGAGGAAACCTACGGTGGTTATCCTGCTGAGGCTTATGAGCAGTCTTTAATGAGCTACATGAATTGGCTTACTTCTTTAACAGATGCCAATTTTGAAGAGGCAAAGACTTATTATGAGCAGCAGGGGCAGGAATCTATGGTGACTCTTGTTGAAGATTATGCTGACTGCTATGCGGATATGGGTGAGTTTGTAGATTATGGTGATTTTTCTGTAGAGAAATCAGGAAAGACAATCACCGCTACACTTGAATGCGATACTACAGGTAGAGACATCAGAATGGTATTTGTTTACAAAGCAAATGATGTTGAGGCAGGTCCTACATCTATGAATGTAGAGCGCATTTACACTAAGGGCGAAATTATGCAGAAGGCCGGATTAAATACACTTATGGGAATACTTATAGTATTTGCTATGCTTATATTTATGTCAGGTATTATTAAATTATTTGAAATCATTCCTAAGCTTGAAAAGAAATTCAAGGAAAAGGATGAGGTTAGCGTTTCAACACCTGCTACAGTAGCACCTGTAGAAACAGCTAAAACTGATGATTTAGAGTTAGTAGCAGTAATTGCAGCTGCAATAGCTGCTAGCACAGGAGCTTCTACAGATTCGTTTGTAGTTCGTTCTATTAAGAAAAGACGTTAGGATTAGGAGGATTATTCCATGAAGAATTATACAATTACTGTAAACGGTACAGTTTATGATGTTACTGTAGAAGACAAAGGAGGTTCAGGAGTATCTCCAGTTACTCCAGCAGCTGCTCCTAAGGCAGCAGCTCCAGCTCCAACAGCATCTGGCGCTGCAGGCGGAGTAAAAATCGAAGCTGGTGCTGCAGGAAAGGTTGTTAAGATTGCAGCTGCAGCTGGTACAGCAGTAAAGAAGGGTGACGCTGTGGTAGTACTTGAGGTTATGAAAATGGAGACACCTGTTGTTGCACCTGCAGATGGTACAGTTGCATCAATCAATTGCAATGAAGGTCAGCAGGTTGAGGCTGGCGCATTACTTGCTACTATGAACTAATAGGAGGATTACACATGAGTTACGTTGGAGAGACATTGTCAAACCTTCTACATCAGACTGCATTTTTCAATCTGACCTGGGGAAACTATGTCATGATAGCGGTTGCCTGTGTTTTCCTTTACCTTGCAATTAAAAAGGGATATGAACCACTTCTTTTAGTACCAATCGCATTTGGTATGCTATTAGTTAATATTTATCCTGATATTATTGCATCTCCTGAGGAAACCTCCAATGGAGTAGGCGGCTTGCTTTACTATTTTTACACTCTTGATGAGTGGTCAATTCTTCCTTCACTTATTTTCATGGGTGTTGGAGCTATGACGGATTTTGGACCATTGATTGCCAATCCTATCAGCTTCTGGCTTGGAGCTGCAGCACAGATTGGTATTTTCACAGCTTATCTACTTGCCATCTTATTTGGCTTCTCAGATCAGGCTGCTGCTGCCGTATCAATTATCGGTGGTGCTGATGGCCCTACATCAATTTTCTTGGCTGGAAAGCTTGGACAGTCATCCCTTATGGGACCTATAGCAGTTGCGGCATATTCATATATGTCACTTGTTCCAATTATTCAGCCACCAATTATGAAATTATTTACAACTAAAGAGGAGAGAGCTATCAAGATGGCACAGCTTAGACCTGTTTCAAAGCTTGAAAAGATTCTTTTCCCTATCGTTGTTACAATTGTTGTATGCTTGATTCTTCCAACAACAGCTCCACTAGTTGGTATGCTTATGCTTGGTAACCTTTTCAAAGAATCAGGTGTTGTAAATCAGCTTACAGAGACTGCATCTAATGCACTTATGTACATTGTAGTTATTTTACTTGGTACATCTGTTGGTGCTTCCACATCAGCTGAGGCATTCTTAAATGCTGCAACTCTTAAGATCGTTGTTCTTGGTCTTGTTGCATTTATCTTTGGTACTGCTGCAGGTGTATTATTTGGAAAGCTTCTATGTCACCTTACAGGTGGAAAGATTAATCCACTTATTGGTTCCGCTGGTGTATCAGCAGTTCCTATGGCAGCTCGTGTCTCTCAAAAGGTTGGTGCAGAAGAGGATCCTACAAACTTCCTTCTTATGCATGCCATGGGACCAAACGTTGCTGGTGTAATCGGTACAGCTGTTGCTGCCGGTGTGTTCATGGCAATATTTGGGGTATAAAAGAGACCAATTAATTAAATTAATCTAGGAGGAAAAAATAATGGCAGATATTAGTCCAAAGCCAGTTAAAATAACTGAGACAGTACTTAGAGATGCTCATCAGTCTCTAATTGCAACTCGTATGCCTACCTCTATGATGCTTCCTATTGTTGAGAAGATGGATAAGGTGGGTTATAACGCAGTAGAATGTTGGGGTGGTGCTACATTTGATGCTTCACTTCGTTTCCTTAAGGAAGATCCTTGGGAAAGACTTAGAAAGCTTCGTGACGGCTTTAAAAATACAAAGCTTCAGATGCTTTTCAGAGGACAGAATATTTTAGGATACAGCCAGTATCCAGATGATGTTGTTGAATATTTCGTTCAGAAGTCAATTGCAAATGGTATTGATATTATTCGTATTTTTGACTGCCTTAACGATATCAGAAACCTTCAAACAGCAGTAAATGCTACAAAGAAGGAAAATGGTCACGCTCAGGTTGCTCTTTCTTACACACTTGGAGAAGCATATACACTTGATTATTGGAAGGATATTGCAAAGCGTATCGAGGATATGGGGGCTGATTCAATCTGTATCAAGGATATGGCTGGTTTACTTGTTCCAGCTAAGGCTTATGAGCTTGTTACAGCATTAAAGGAATCTACATCACTTCCAATCGAAATGCATACTCACTACACATCTGGTGTTGCTAGTATGACATACTTAAAGGCTGTTGAAGCTGGTGCAGATATTATTGACTGCGCTATGTCACCATTTGCACTTGGTACATCTCAGCCAGCTACAGAGGTTATGGCTGCTGCATTTGAAGGCACACCATACGATACAGGATTTGATCAGGAGCTTCTTTCTGAAATTGCTGATTACTTCCGTCCATACAGAGAAGAGTGCATCGAGAGCGGTCTTATGTCAACAAAGGTTCTTGGCGTTAACATCAATACACTTCGTTATCAGGTTCCTGGCGGTATGCTTTCAAACCTTATCAGCCAGTTAAAGGAACAGGGTAAGGAAGATAAGCTTCGTGAGGTTCTTGAGGAAGTACCACGTGTACGTAAGGATCTTGGTGAGCCACCACTTGTTACTCCTTCATCACAGATTGTTGGTACACAGGCTGTATTTAACGTTCTTATGGGTGAGAGATACAAGGTTGTTACAGAGCAGACAAAGGATATCCTTCTTGGTAAATATGGCCAGACAGTTAAGCCATTCAATCCAGAGGTTGTTGAGAAGGCACTTGGTGCTGACAAGGATAAGGCTATCACATGCCGTCCAGCAGATTTACTTGAGCCGGGTCTTAAGAAGTTTGAAGAAGAGTGTGCTAGATGGAAGCAGCAGGATGAAGATGTTTTATCTTACGCTTTATTCCCAAAGGTTGCTACAGAGTTCTTCGAGTATCGTGAGGCTCAGCAGACAAAGGTTGATCCTAAAAAAGCTGACACAGTAAATAAGGCTTATCCAGTTTAATAATTAAACTTAAATTTAAATGGCAATGCAAGATTTCTTGCATTGCCATTTTTCGTGTAATATAATATAAATCTCTATAAATAGTTAATGAGGTATATTATGGCAACCACAACGGATTTAATTTCAAAGATTAATGAAAATTATGGCAAAATGTCTAAGGGACAAAAACTACTTGCAAACTATATTATCGATAATTATGACAAGGCGGTTTTTCTTACTGCAGCCAAACTTGGTGAAATTATAGGCGTTTCTGAGTCCACTGTAGTTAGATTTGCATCCTTTATAGGCTACAAGGGTTATCCGGAGTTTCAGCAGGCTTTAGAGGGAGTAGTAAGAGCTAAGCTTAACACCTCCGATAGAATCGAAATCACTAGTGGCGGTATTGAGCAGAACGGTGTTCTTCGCACAGTTCTTTCTTCCGATGCCCTTAAGATTAAAAATACAATGGAAACCATCGATGAGGCTGCTTTTGACAATGCCATCGATACCATTCTTAATGCAAGACGCATCTATGTGGTTGGTATCCGTACCTGTGCGCCCCTTGCATCATTTCTTTCATTTTATTTAAATATGATATTTGATAATGTGGTAAATCTGCAGACTAGCTCTACATCAGAGCTTTTTGAGCAGATGATTCATATAAATGAGGAGGATTGCATTATCGG
>JAILKL010000088.1 GCA_024693775.1 Pseudobutyrivibrio sp. | reverse complement strand
GGTATTTTATTTCATAGTGTAGTATCGTCGACAGACGGTACCTCCCGGATTTGCGAAGCAAATCTGGGAGTGGCTAGTCGAGTAAGGAGATAAAATGAAAAAATCAATTAAGAATATTAATTGAACAGCCCAACCCAAATTATAAATTCAAGGCTTCAGAGGATTTCCTCGGGAGCCTTTTTTATTTAAGAATAATAAGGGTTATGTTAGAATGATACATAATAAAAAAGGAGGATTATTCATGACAATTAAAAAATGTGAGCAGGAGCATATCAATAGATATGGAGAAATATATGCAAAGGCTTTTGCAGGTGAGCCATGGAACGATCCTTGGAAGGTAGAGGATGCTATTATACATGTCCGTGAATTGATGGAATCACCACAGAGCTATGGTCTAGAGTGTGTCATTGATGGAGAAGTAGTTGGATTTGCTTTGGGAACATCTATGTTATTTCATTATGGTCGTTCGTTTGATATTAATGATTTAGCTGTTGATCCAGCATACCAGGGACGTGGAATAGCTAAAAAGATAATGGAGCAGTTGTTAGCCGACCTAAAGGAACAAGGTATGGCAGATGCTCATTTAATCACAGCTGGTGAGGGAATGCTACCGGAATTTTACCAAAAGTTTGGATTCAAATCAGAGAACGAAGTTATTCTTATGGGTAAAGAATTTTAATATATAAAGTCACTATAAAAAGGAGGAGTCTAATGAACGAAATTATTTACAAGCGTAACCAACTGCTGGCACAGAAGGTTATTAAGGGACTAGAGTCAAGAAACATGAGCGGATATTATGCTGCTGACAAGGAAGAAGCATTAAAAATTGCTCTTAGCCTAATACCAGAGCAGTCTTCCATTGCTATGGGTGGTGCTATGTCAGCTCATGAGATTGGTTTGGTGGATGCGCTAAAGACAGGAAATTATAATTTTCTCGATAGAGATGCTACCGAGGACAAGAGAGCAGCCATGCTGGCAGCGTATGATGCTGATTATTTTCTTACTAGTGCAAATGCTATCACAGAGGATGGCGTCATGGTAAATATTGATGGAAATTCAAATAGAGTTTCAGCCATTGCACAGGGACCAAAGCATGTGATTGCAATAGTTGGTATGAATAAGGTTTGTCCAGACGCTGACTCAGCTATGAAGCGTGCTAGAAATGTGGCAGCCCCTATAAATGCTCAGAGATTTGGATTAAAGACTCCTTGCGCAAAGACAGGAGCATGCATGGATTGCAAATCACCTGATACAGTATGTTGCCAGTTCTTAATTACACGTTTTTCTCGCCATGAAGGTAGAATTCATGTAATTATGGTCAACGATAATCTAGGATTTTAGGAAACTGTGGCAGTGTATCAATAAAAACACACTATACAAAAGCTATAGGTGTTAAGATACACCCATGAAGCAGATAAAGAAACTGAAAATTTTATATGTTATTTTGGCAGTTTTTTTGTCATGCCATTTTTTATCATTTACAGCATCAGACTCGAACCCTCTAGAATTTGAGCAGAATGCTGTAGAACATAATATTAGTGTCCCAGTCGGCGCCCACATGGAAATAAAGGGCGAGGAAGGTCAGCTATCTGAAACAATATCTGACGAGTCTACAAAGGGTTCACTGGGAAATTCTTTAAATAACTTATTCTTACTTAGTGTAGTCACTGTGCTTGCTGCAGTGTCACTTTTTGGTACTGTCATTGTAGACAGCTATACAGGAGACTACACTGAGTCTTTTATTCTAAAATATATCCACAATCAGGACGGAAAGAAATAGTTTTATCCCCAGTACTCTACGATGTCGTAGAGGATAACAACAATTAAATAAGAAATAAAAGTGTAAAACATGGCATTTAGAAATCTAGGACAAAAAAGACTAACTAGATCTATTTTTAATGCAATAAAAACCTAAGTATTATTTTAAGTTTAATTTCAAAACAAGAAAAAACTTAAGAATAAGCTTAAGTCTATTTGTAGTGCATTAAAAATTTTGAAATATCTAAGATTCAATCTAATTACATTTATAAAACTTAGGAATAATCCTAGGTCTTATTTGAGTTAACAATACAGTTCTATTTATAAGGAGATAAAATTATGTTTGAGAATATATTTATAGCAATAGCAACAGTCGTAGTATTTGGTGGAGCCATCGCAGCCTGGTGGATTGAAAACGGCCCAGAAAGACCAGCCAACCCACAGAAACCCGCAAAACCATCAAAAAAACCAGAAATAGAAATATACGATGAGAATGACATCATATATGAGAGCGACAACTAATCGTGGTACACGACTCGAACTTTCTCTTATAAATTTGCTATTATTCAACTTAATTTACTGGAAAAAGATAAGAGGGTGCACAATTAGCATAATTAAATAAATTAAATTAAGGTTCCGCAATTCATATAGTACGCAGATTTCTGATTTAAAGTGAAGCCTTAGTAGCATAGAAAGAATCTTATGTAGCCAACAGGCATGCTGAGCCACGGATGGCGAAGCAAATGCTAGCTGAACATGGATGTGAATCTAGCATGATGCCGGTTGGTTTAGTAAGTTCTTTCGTAATGCTTCTTAGGCGCAACGACAATGAAGAAATCTACGGAATATATGATTGTAGAACCTTTTCTTATAATTTTGCGACCAATGAAGGCAAATATATAACATATGAGTTGAGGTAAAGATGCTAATTATATATAGCCATTTTTATAATCAACTAATTGATTGGGAGCAGGCAGGGATTAAGAGAATGTTCACAAAAAATAGGCTTTTATATATTATAATTTTTTTATTACGATGAAGTATTTGTGGTATATTACCCTGATTACGATTAAATATTATGATTAACAATCCTAATGTCCTAAAAAACATCTTTGACAATGCATCAGAGATCATATGCATATTCGACAAAGACGGCCAGATAAAATTCATAAACAAGAGCGGCAAGGAAATGCTGGGGTTTGAGTCGGATGAGCCAAATATAAGGGAAGTTTTGCCGACAGTTTTCACCGAGGGTGTAGACTGCCTAGAATTGGTAAAGCAAAACATGGAAGCCAAGCTTTCGGGCTATGCATATAGGAAAAATCGTAGTTGTTTTGCTGTGGAAATAAGATTCCATAGCGATGTTGATGAAAATGGTCAGGTTTTCTGTGTGGCCTACATGAATGACATTGCAGATTTGGAGTCGCAAAAAAAGCGCCTCAGAGTCATGGAGGAAAACAACAAGGCAGAAATTAAAGCCAGGGACGAATTTACCGCAAATCTTACCCACGAGCTTAGAACTCCAGTAAATGGAATCAAGGGACATATTAGAAATCTCAAGGAAAATGAGGATGATAGTTCAAAAAAGCACAAGATGGACATAGTCCTGCAGTGCTGTGCAAATATGGAAAAAATCATCGATAACCTTTTAGATTTCGCTAAATTAGAAAACGGAAAAATGATTTTGGAGGAGAGAGAATTCTCCCTCACTGATTTGATAAATTCTTCAGTGGAGGCAATGGAGGCTGTGGCCATCGAAAAGGGGCTTAGCCTCACCTGCCATATCGCTGACAATGTTCCATCAATTATAATCGGTGATGAATTTAGAATTAGTCAGGTCATAAACAATCTTTTAAACAATGCAATTAAGTTCACATCAGCAGGTCATGTGGGGCTGGATGTATACAAGACGGGGCAAAAGGGCCGTGATGTTGAGCTTACATTTTTTGTTATAGATACAGGAATTGGAATGTCTGCCACGGATAAGGACAAGCTGTTCAAAAGCTTTACTCAGGTGGACGGCAGCACCACCAGACAGTATGGTGGCACAGGCCTTGGCCTATATGTATGTAAGAAAATAGTTGACCTCATGGGCGGAAATATCGAGGTAGAGTCAGAAGTAGGAAAGGGCTCCACATTTATTTTTTCAATACATGCGCAGGTGGACCAGGAATTAACGGATGACAATTCCGTGACCATAAAGGATTTAAAGCAAATGCTCCAGGAGGAAAATCTAGAGCAGCCGCAAATCCAAGCCATTGATTTAAAAGACGAGGAAAACCTAAAGAAAATAAATTCTTTAATGGAAAACATCGCAATTTGCGTGGAGCTAGACAATTGGGACAAAGCGGAAAGCTTTGCCTCAGGGCTAAAGAAACTATTGGAAGGTACAGAGGATAGTTTATCTAAGCTGGCATTTCGACTAGTTATGAACGTGCGAAAAGAAAAAAAGGATGAGTGCCATCAGTATTTAGAAGAATTATCCCAGGCTATTGAGTCACTATAGGAAGCTGGTGGAAATTTGGATAAAGGCGCAACTATTCTGATCGTAGACGATTGGGAAATAAATGTACAAATGCTAAATGCAATATTGGTTTCATTGGGGTATAAGACCATTTCTGCAAATAGCGCAATGGAGGCCACGGAGCTCATGAACCAGGAGCTGCCACAGCTGGTGCTACTGGACATTATGATGCCAGATATTGACGGCTTTGAGTTTTGCCATATGCTAAAGGAAAATCCAAAAACCAGAGATATTCCAGTAATATTCGTGTCAGCAGCAGAGAGTGATGACGAAAGGGAAAAAGCCTTTAAAGTAGGAGGCGTGGACTTTATCAGAAAGCCCTTTGATGTGACAGAAATAAAAACCAGAGTTTCCACCCATTTAAACCTATATCTCCTCAGGCAGGCCATGGGTGAGGACAATAGGAAGCTCAACAGCACAATTAGCGAGCAAAGAAAGCTGATTTTCAATGAGAAAAAGAGAATTCTAGAAAATCTAGCCACGTATTTCGCTGATAACGACGACGTAGAAACAGCAGCAGAAACAGAAAATGTTTCAAAGAATGCCAGACTTTTGGCACAGGCTTTGAATTTTTCAGATAGATATGAAAATAAAATTTCTGCAGCCTTTGTGGATGGGGTAGAAATCGCAGGGTATGTCAGAAATATAAAGCCAAAAATTTTTGAAATCTTCTTTAGAAAAGAGGATGCGGACGCCACAGTAAATGCGGTGTCAGATGTCATTTATCATTACAAGGATGAATGGCACGAGGGGTGCGACAAACCATTGGCAGCACAGATTGTAGCTGTGGCCGATGCTTTTCAAAACACGATACATGCAGGAGCTACAAAGGAAGCGGCACTGTATAGCATGCAAAATATAGGTGGAAACACCTTTGATCCCTATCTTTTGGAATTGTTTGTAAAGCTTGAAAAGCAGATAAAGTCATGACGGGGGTAGTAAATGACTGATAGAGAGTTTGAAAGATTAGTTGAATTTCTCGAGAGCAGGTATGGAATCAACCTGTCCCAGAAAAAAGTAATTGTTCAGGGACGTCTAGATAATTACCTGGCTAGAAACGGATTTGCAAATTATGGGGACTATCTAAACGCAGTAGAATCCGACAAAAGCGGCCATGAACTGCAAAATATGCTAAATATCTTAACAACAAATCATACGTATTTTTGGCGCGAGCCAGATCATTTCATATTTTTAAAAGAGGTAATCCTACCTCAGATTGTGGAAAAGGAACGACACACCCACGATATTAGAATTTGGTCCGGAGCATCCTCATCAGGCGAGGAGCCATACACCATCGCCATGGTTATAAAGGAATTTTTGGGACTAAATTATAACAATTGGGATACCACACTTTTGGCAACGGACTTGTCCAGCGAGGTACTGCAGTATGCCATAAAAGGTGTTTATCTAAAGGAAAAAATAGAGGTTTTGCCGGAGCCATGGCAAAAGGCTTATTTTAAGCGTGTGGATGATTTCAACTACAGAGTAGCAGATGACATTAGAAAAAATGTTATGTTCCGCAAGTTTAATCTAATGAGCGATTTTCCATTTACTAAGAAGATGCATGTAGTTTTTTTGCGTAATGTCATGATTTATTTTTCAGAGGATACAAAGAGGAACCTGGTGAATAAAATCTACGATATTTTGGAGCCCGGTGGATATCTGATTATCGGAAATACGGAAAACATCGACAAAGAGGCATCAAAGCTTGAATATGTAAGGCCTTCCATTTTTAGAAAGCCAATATAGCATTTGCAGAAAGAAGGCATGACCGTGAGAAAAATAAAAGTATTAGTTGTGGATGACTCAGCTTTATTTGCTGATTTGATGGTAAAGGGCATTTCCACAGACCCATCCCTTGAGGTGGTGGGCGTGGCAGAAAATCCCTTTGAAGCCAGAGATATGATTCTCAAATACAGACCAGACGTAATGACTCTCGACATTGAAATGCCACGAATGGACGGCATCGAATTTTTGAGACGATTGATGCCACAGTATCCAATTCCGGTGGTAATGGTCAGCTCCCTCAGTGGAAAAGTATTTGACGCAATAAATGCAGGCGCAGTGGATTTCATCTCGAAGCCAGTGAACATGACAAAGGATGAAATTATTCACTATTTAAAGCGCGAGCTGTGCACAAAAATTAAAATCGCTTCCACAGTAAATGTTAGTCAGATGAAGCGAGTAGTTCCAAAGAATGTAACCGCATCAAATATAAATCAAAAAAATGTAGTAGTAGCTTTGGGCGCATCCACAGGTGGAACCGAGGCTCTGTGCGATGTAATCATGGGATTTAGAAGAGATATTCCAGGCACCATAGTGACCCAGCACATGCCACCAGGCTTTACAAAAATGTATGCCGATAGGCTAAATGCACAGTGTCAGGTGTCTGTAAAGGAAGCAGAAACAGGTGATGTTTTGGCCCCTGGACTAGTGCTTGTGGCACCGGGAGACAAGCATCTTAGATTAGTAAAAAAAGGCGACGGCTATGCAGTAGAATGTAGAGCCGGTGAAAAAATTAGCGGCCATTGCCCATCCGTGGATGCTATGTTTTCATCCGTAGCCCAAGTGGCAGGAAAGAATTGTGTGGCAGCACTTTTGACAGGTATGGGAAAGGATGGAGCCGACGGCCTTTTGGAAATTAGAAACGCAGGAGGACGTACCATAGGACAGGATGAGGAAAGCTGCGTTGTCTATGGAATGCCAAAGGTAGCCTATGACATAGGAGCAGTAGAGTTTCAATTACCACTGCATTCCATTTCATCAAAAATCTACAGTGTGTTAGAAAAAATGTAAATCAAAGGAAGGAGATATGTGCATGAAAATACTCATAGTTGAGGACGATTTCGCCAGCAGAAAATTCATGATGGATTACATGTCAAAGCATGGCGAATGTGATGGTACCGCAGACGGCGAGGAAGCGGTGGAAGCATATATCATGGCGGTGGAGGATGATGATCCATACGATTTGATTTGTCTGGACATTATGATGCCAGCCATGGATGGCTACCAGGTGCTAAAGGCCATTCGTGAAATGGAAAACGAAAACGGCGTTGCCCCAGCAGATCAGGTAAAAATCATTATGATGACGGCCCTTTCCGAGGAAAAGAATGTAATGAAGGCCTTTGAAATGGGCTGCAGCGTTTACTGCAACAAGCCAGTTGACGTAGAGCGCCTAGAGAGTGCTATGGAGAAGCTAGGACTTTTATAATTCGTATTTACGTATTAAAGCTATACATAAATAAAAAAATGAAAGGAGAAGTCACATGAGCGAAGAGATGGATAGCATGCTAGACATGTATCTATATGAAAACGGGCAATTGCTAGAAAAGCTCGAGATGACGACTCTAGAAAAGAAGGATGCAGACTGCTTTGATGAGGCCGATATAAATGAATTTTTCAGAGTTATGCATACCATAAAAGGTTCATCGGGAATCATGATGTTTGATAACATCATGAAGCTTGCGCACAAATTAGAGGACGTATTTTTCTATATTCGAGAATCCCATCCAGACAATGTTCCACATCTGGAATTGGTAGACAAGATTTTTTCTGTAGCGGATTTTTTCAGAGAAGAATTCGAAAACATCAGCGAAGGTGGAGAGCCTACAAAGGATTCTACAGAATTAATAGAAGATATCGACAAGTTCCTTAGCAAAATCAAAAATGAAATAGTCAGCGAGCACAAGCCACTTCCAAAGGAAGAAAAGGACGAGGCTCCTACACATTTTTATATTGCACCAGCCGTTACGGATGATGCGAAATATTTCCATGTGCACGTTTATTACAGCAACGACACACAGATGGCCAACATGCATGCATTTGCCCTGGCTAATGCATTAAAGGATTCCGTGGAGCAGATGTATTATTCCCCAGAGGATATCATCACCAACGAGGATTCCGCAGACGTTGTTTTGGAGCAGGGATTTAAAATCCTGTTGAAAACCCATCAGTCTAAAGAGGATATCGAAAAGATTCTCAGCACCCACGTGGTACAGACCATGGAGATTACAGAGTCGTCTAAGGCTGAGTTTGAAATGGGCTTTGACATTCCTTCAATTATAGTTGGCGCCGATACCATAGATTTGGGGGACGAGCCAAAGGAGGAAAAGAAAAAATCAGAAGAAGTCACTCCTGGTGATTACGTCATAGATGCAAAGCCTGCAGGCAAAAAGGCCACCTTGGCCAAGGACAAAAAGCCAAAGGCACCGCCACAGAGCTACATCAGTGTAAATGTTGGAAAGATAGACCAGCTCATGGATTTGATTGGTGAAATAGTCATTTCAGAATCGGTGGTTTTGCAAAACCCGGATTTAAATGTGCCAAATCTAAATCTTTCAAATTTTAATAAATCAGCGGCGCAGCTTACAAAATTTACAGCAGAAATGCAGGACGTAATAATGTCCATGCGAATGATGCCTTTGACCAACACCTTCCAAAAGATGAATCGAATTGTATTTGATACATCTAGAAAGCTGGGCAAGGACATCGAGCTAAAGATGATAGGTGAGGACACTGAGGTAGATAAAAATATCATAGAAAAAATCTCAGATCCTTTGATGCATATGATTCGAAATTCCATCGACCATGGTATTGAGGAAAAAGCACAAAGAGTAGCCGCAGGCAAACCAGAGAAAGGCCTGATTACTCTAGAAGCTAAAAATGAAGGTGGAAAGGTAGTCATCAGTGTATCAGATGATGGCGGAGGAATGAATCCAGAAAAGCTATTTGCAAAGGCAAAGAAAAACGGAATCATTCCAGCAGATAAGACCATAAATGATTTCACCAAAAAAGAAATTTATCAGTTCATAACCTACCCAGGCTTTTCTACCAACGAGCAGGTAACAGAGCTTTCCGGTAGAGGTGTTGGTATGGATGTAGTAGTTAAAAATCTACAGTCCGTAGGTGGTGTGCTAGAAATTGATTCGGAGTTTGGCAAGGGCTCCACAATGGCCCTAAAGATTCCACTTACCTTGGCAATCATCAGTGGAATTTTACTTCAGGTAGGAAATGCCAAATTTGTAATTGAAACCAGTGTGGTGAAAGAGTTTATAAACATGCGACAGTTTAACACCCTTACAGACCCTGACGGACAGGAATACGTAAATGTCAGAGGTCAGCACTACATGGTGGTTCGACTCAGTGAAAAATATCACATCGATGGTGCCAAGGATAAAATCCAAGAAGGTATCATGATTTTGACAGAATATGAATCCCAGCGAATTTGTATTTTTGTAGATAAGCTTTTAGGTGGACAGGAAATAGTGGTAAAGCCTATTCCTAAATACATCAAAAAGGTGGATGGCCTATCAGGATGTACACAGCTAGGCGATGGCAGCATAGCCCTAATTCTTGATATAGCCACACTTGTTTGACGAAGCAAAGGAAAGGAGAGGTAAATGGCAGAACAAAATGTTGATATCCAGGTGGATGAGGAAGAGCTAGTAGATGATTCCGTATCTACTGATGCCAAACAATATATGACCTTTAGGTCGTGCTCTGAATACTATGCAATCGAGCTTAAATACGTAAACGAAATCATGGGTATTCAGCCAATCACAAAGGTGCCAGAGGTGGAGGATTATGTTAGAGGATTAATCAATCTAAGAGGAAAAATTGTTCCTGTAATAGATGTCCGACTTCGATTCAAACAAGAGCCCTTTGAGTACAATGACCGAACCTGCATCATTATTGTTAGCGTAAAAAATACGGTTTTAGGACTGATTGTTGAGAGTATAGCAGATGTTGTAACTATAAAGGATAAAGATGTGGAAATCCCAGTTACACTGGCATCTGCCAATAATAAAAATAAGTACGTATATGGATTTGGAAAGGTTGGGGATGAAGTAAAGCTTCTTCTAAATCCAGAAAAGCTAATAGGTGATGAAGAAATTGCCGAATTAGAGGCAGCTGTTGAGGATGCCCAGTAGCATCCAGTCATATAATCGAAAAATTTGGTATTTATAAAACGAGGAGGCTTTTTTGTATGAAAAAGAAAAGTGTTTTATCGGGAATGGTTTTAACTATTGTAATTATGATTTGTCTTCTGCTTTTCGCTGAAATCATGGGACTTATAGCAGAGGTCACAGGAAGACATATTTTATCATCACAGGGCACAGTCATTTTTGACATGGTAATTATGATTAGTGCCATAGCTGTTGGTGTAATCGGGCTCATTACTCATGCCAGAAAGCTTAGAAGAATCATTGCTATCACAAATGGATACGTAGAAAAGGTGTCAGAGGGTGATGTGGACTGGGAGGTAAAGGAAAACACCTACAGAGAATACAACGACTTCATCGCTGATATGAGAAAACTAGTGCATTCTACAAAGGTTCAGGCTGATATTGCAAACGCCATGTCAAAGGGTGATTTCACAGTGGACCCTCAGCTTCGCAGTGACAAGGATGTGCTGGGCAAAGCCCTAAAGGACCTTGTGGATGAAAATAACAATATGCTTGCAAAGGTTCAGGAGGCAGGCATGCAGTTTACAGAGGGTTCAAAGGAGGTTGCAGCAGCATCTCAGGCATTGGCACAAGGCTCTACAGAGCAGGCCAGCGCCATTGAGCAGATTACAGCATCCATGAAGGACATTGCCACAAAGACCACTACAAACGCAGACAACGCCAGAAACATGGAAAACATGGTGCAGAAGATGCTAGAGGATGCAAAAAATGGAAAGAACGCAGTTGATGGCGTGAACAATTCCATGAACGACATCAGCGATTCATCTCACAATATTAGCAAGGTAATCAAGACTATTGATGATATTGCATTCCAGACAAATATCTTGGCCTTAAATGCAACAGTTGAAGCAGCCAGAGCTGGTGTGCATGGCCGAGGCTTTGCGGTAGTTGCAGAGGAGGTCAAAAACTTGGCAGAGCTTTCATCAAATGCAGCTCAGGAAACAGCAGAGCTCATTCAGCATTCTATCGACATGGTAGAGGATGGAACAAAGCAGGTGGATTCCATGACCACAGCCATCACAAAGCTTTCAGAGGCCATCGAATCAATTGCCGGCACAGTATCAGATGTTGCTTCATCTTCTGATGAGCAGGCCACAGCCATTGCGCAGGTAAAGCTTGCCATTGGCCAGATATCTCAGGTTGTACAGACAGATTCTGCCACCAGTGAGCAGTGCGCAGCTGCAGCTGAAACCCTTTCGAATCATGCACAGGATTTACGTGACATCGTTGCTGGCTTCAAGCTAAAGGGTGTCACAATGTTCGGCGGCGACAAGAAATTCAAACCAGATCCAATGACCGATTACTTTGATCGCTCAGATTATGATGACAGATATAGTGATGTTGATAATGAGAGCATCATCTCATTAGAAGGTAACCTAGGAAAATATTAAGAGAAAATTATGGCGGATCGAACCAATAGACACATTATCGTAAATGGAATAATTACCATATCAGTACTTGGATTAATGATCGAAAGTATATTTGAAGGATGGGAATTCTGGGTCCCACCGCTACTTTTTGCTGGAATAATTGCCCTATGGGTTTTGCATATTACAGAGGCGGTTTCAGAGCGGTTTAGGGAAGACCTTAGCCTGGCCTTTGCCCTTATGGCATCATTTTTCCACGGTGTACATGAGTCTAGCTTCTTCGATGTAGTCATAATTACTCTGCTTTTATTTGTCACCTTCACCCTGCTTATCAGGCAAATTATGCTGGACATGATTTTCCTAGAATATGTGGTGGTGATGATTATCCAATTCATATTAGCCTTTAGAGATCCTGAATTCACATTCAGTGGATTAAATATTTCCAGATGTGTTCTGCACATCTGTGCTGCATTGTGCGCTTATTTTGCCAGCAAAAAGATTGTCAATCTGGGAAAAGAGGCGGAAATGCAGCAGGCCGAATTGGCCAATCTTATGAAAAACACAGCTAAGGAACGAGAGGATTTTTTGGCAAACATTTCTCACGAGCTTCGCACCCCTATCAATGTGGTTAATGGAATGTCCACCCTGATTTTGAAAACTGAAGATAGAAAGGATGTGGAAGCCATCAGGGCAGCAGGCTTTAGACTGGCTCGTCAGGTGGAGGACATCCAGGACTATACTGAGCTTCAGCGCCAGGATTTTGCCCTAGAGGAAAATAATTACATAATTACATCCCTTATCAATGATGTAATCACAGGGTTTAATCTCCAGGAAAAAAGCGATTATCTGGATTTTGTAATTGACCTTGACCCAGCTGTTCCTACCATGCTAAGGGGCGATATAAAAAAGCTACACAAAATTTTGCGCCACGTAATAGACAATGCAATCAAGTTTACAAGCGAGGGTGGAATTTATTTCAAGGTTTCCTGCATAAAAAAGGATTACGGAGTAAATCTTATTATCGTAATTACGGATACAGGCGTGGGCATGTCTAGAAAGGATTTGTTCAATGTATCCCGCGGCCTTTATCAGGCAAATAAAAAACGCAATAGAAGTACAGGCGGAATAGGCCTAGGTCTTGCAGTCGTTTATGGATTTGTCAGAGCCATGAATGGCTTTGTAAAGGTGGAAAGCGAGAAAAAATCAGGCACCACAGTCAGCATCAGCATTCCACAAAAGGTAATAGATCCAAAGCCTTGCCTAGAATTGGAAGAGTCTGAGGGCAAGAATATTCTGTTCTATTACAATCACGAAAACTATGCTGTACCAGCACTTCGTGATTTCTACCGCACCATGGCCATCCATTTGGCAGAGGGATTAAAGTTCAATCTGTATTCTGCAGAGGAAATCGTGGATGTTAAAAATTGCCTTAAAAAGGTGGACATCACAAATATTTTCTTGGGCCAAAAGTGCTACATGAAGGATGCTAAATATTTTGATGAACTGAGCCACAGTGGAATCGACGTTGCAGTTACAGCCCCTATGAAATTCAGACCGGGCCAGGGTAGCAATGTTATTTTGGTGCCAAAGCCACTGTATGGTTTTTCAGTAGTAAGAGTTCTAAACGGAGGACGAAAGCTGGATGATATTGCAGCAGATGAGGAGACACTTCGTCCGATATTTGAAAATGTAAAGGTTCTTGTTGTTGATGACGAGCCAATGAATTTGGTAGTGGCAACAGGTTTATTTAGAGATTATAAAATGATTACCGATACCGCAGACAGCGGAAAGGAAGCTATAAAGAAATTTGCCTCAAACGATTATGACATTATTTTTATGGACCATATGATGCCAGAAATGGATGGTGTGGAGGCCATGAAGCTAATCAGCGAGCAGGCAAAGGTGGAAAACAGACAGATTATTAACATCGCCCTAACTGCAAATGTGGTGAGCGGTGCTAGAGAAATGTTTATACGTGAGGGCTTTGACGCAGTTATAAATAAGCCAATCGACATAAGAGACTTTGAAAGAACCATGACAAAAGTTCTTCCTCAATCAAGGGTTAGCTATGAGAGGAGGACTGTAGAATGAATAGATTTCAAAGATTAATCGACAAGGTTACCAGTCCGGACCTTAGCTTTGATAGAAGAACCCTGATTCTTGTGGGGTTTTTCTCAGAAATCGCCATAATTATTTCTTTATTAGGCGACGTGATTATAGGAGAAAACATTGTAGAAATTCTGGTTTTAATTGGACTTGTAACAATAAATCCAGTGTTTATATTTATAGGAACCCATTTTGATAAGGTGGAATTCAGTGCCCAGCTGCAGGTGTTCACCCTGGTATTCATTGCGCTTCCAGTGACCTTTATCTATGGCGGAGGCCCATACGGCGGTGGCGTTTGCTGGATAGCCTTTGCGTACATGTTTATTGGCGTGGGACTCACAGGTGCATATCGCATTTTCATGCTCCTTAGCGTCACAGCCATAACCATAGCTGAATATATTGCCTGGTATTTCCACCCAGAATGGATAGTTGACCACTCTAGAAAAATGTTTATGGTGGATTCTTTGATCTCACTGCTTTTGGTGGGAATATTGATTTCCATCACATTATTCTTTGAGAAATATATTTTCAGAAGAGAAAATGACAGGGCAAAAAAGGCAGCTCAGCAGGCAGAGGATTTAAACGAGAGCCAGAGCCTATTTTTCTCTACCATGAGCCATGAAATTAGAACACCTATCAATTCCATTTTGGGATTAAATGAAATTATCCTAAGACAGAAGGATGCCTCTGATGAAATCAGAAGAGATGCCATGAATATTCAGGGCGCAGGAAAAATGCTGCTGACCCTGGTGAACGATATTTTGGATATTAGTAAAATCGAGGCTGGCAAAATGAGTATTGTGAATGTGAATTATAGCATCGGCAGTCTCATTTCCGAAATCGTAAATATGGTATGGCTTCGCGCCGAGGAAAAAGGCCTAAAGCTAAAGGTGGACATTGACCCTGCCATGCCAACAGAGCTATATGGCGACGAGGTTAGAATCAAGCAGATTCTTATCAACCTTTTAAATAACTCTGTAAAGTATACAGAAAAAGGTAGCATTACACTGTATATGGAATGCGAGGAGATAAAGGGCGACAAGGCGCTGATTAACCTAACCGTCAGTGATACCGGCATTGGTATAAAAAACGATGCCATTCCACATTTGTTTGATTCCTTCCAGCGCGTGGACCAGGAGCGAAATCGCTATATCGAAGGCACAGGCCTGGGACTTTCCATTGTAAAGCAGCTGGTGGATTTAATGGGTGGAAAAATCACTGTAAACTCTGTGTACTCACAGGGTACCACTTTCTCTGTTCATCTCTGGCAGACCGTCACTGATGAAAGCCAGCTGGGTGAAATCAGCGTAGCCAATATTGTTAAATACTCTTCTGAAAAATACCAAAGTGGCTTCACCGCAGAGGAGGCTAGAATCCTTATCGTTGATGATAATGAGATGAATCTAGAGGTGGAAAAGAAGCTTTTAGAGGATACAGAAATTGTTATCGACACAGTCCTTTCAGGAAAGGCTGCATTAGAGAAAACCCTCGACCATCGCTATGACGTGATTTTCATGGATCATCTCATGCCAAACATGGACGGTATAGAGGCCTTCTCGAAAATCAGAAATCAGGTGGGTGGACTAAACAACGAAACCCCAGTAGTTGTCCTGACCGCCAACGCAGGCAGCGATAATATAAAGCTGTATAACACCAATGGCTTTGACGGATATTTAATGAAGCCAGTATCGGGAAAAGAACTGGAAAGCATGCTGCTAAAGCACCTTCCTGAATCAAAGGTTACATTAAATGGTGACCATGAGCTGGTGCATGAAAATTCAGATATCGATAGCGGATACAGCAAAAAGGTACCTATCATTATCACCACCAGTTCCATGTGCGATTTGCCACAGTCTGTCATAAAGGAATTAACCATAGAGATGATTCCTTTTATTATCAGCAATGGTGCAGGCTCCTTCTACGACAACATAGAGGTGGAATGCGACGAGCTGGTTTATTACATGGGCAAAAATAGTGAGGATTTGGATACACAGCCACCTTCTGTAGAGGATTTTGAAGAATTCTTTGCAAGGGTTTTAAAGAAGTGTCATCACGTAATATACATTGCCTTAACCACAGGTATCAGCCAGGAGTATCAGCGTGCAGTGGAGGCTTCGGCTGCCTTTGAAAATATTACAGTCATAAATTCAGAGAGCATTTCTAGCTCAATGGGCTTTATGGTAATGGCCGCCAATCAAATGGCACAGCAGGGCGAATCGGTGGAGCGAATCGTAGCGCGTATTGAGAGTCTAAAAAAGAAGATACACTGCAGCTTTATCATTGATTCCACAGAATACATGGTAAAGAAAAACCTAATAAGCGAAGGTGTCTACAGACTAATGAAAACAATGCATATGCGTCCATCACTTAGTATTAAAAAGGACGCATTAAGGATGGATAGAATATGGTTTGGTTCTACCAAAAAATGCTACGAAAGATATATTAACCATGCCTTCCCAGTGGGAGTCAATCCAGATAAAGATGTGCTCTTTATTACCCACGTGGATTTGTCAGATGAGACACTGGACTGGATTACAAACCAGGTAAAGAAGAAATACGACTTCCAAAACATCATTTGTCAAAAGGCCTCCGCAGCCATTTCCCTTAGCTGTGGCCCTGGCGCCTTTGGACTTTTATACATGGACAAGGGTCATCATAAATATAATTTCAGTGTACAGCTAGCCAAGGGACGAGATGTATATGAGGATGATTATGATGAGGTGGATGACACTGAGGAGATTGAGGAATTCCAGGAATTTTCAGTAGAGGATTTCAATGAAATTCCAAGGAATTACGACCCAGTAAATAAAGAGCCAGTAAATAAAGAGCCAGTAAATGAAGAAACACCTAATTCCCCAGAGCCAGTTAAATCATCCGAGGGCACAATCAAGGGAATAGATATGGATGTGGCCTTAAAGAATAGCGGCTCAAAGGATGCCTTTGTTACAGTACTAAAGATTTTCTATGACACTATAGACAAAAAGGCTACCGATATTCAAAACTACTATGAGTCTCAGGACTGGAAGAATTTTACCATTTTAGTTCATGGCCTAAAGAGTGCAGCTAGACTTATTGGTGCAGTGGATTTAGGTAATGCAGCAGAAAAAATGGAAATGGCAGGAAAGGCCGAGGATCTAGCTTATATTAAGGATAATTACAAGACATTAATGACAGATTATCTGAAATATAAGGAATATCTGGCAGCAGAGCTGGAAGAAAAGGCAGCTTCGGAAGAAAAGCCAGAGGCCGACATGGAACTCATGACAGCCACCTATGAGGCTTTGAAGCTTGGGGCTGAAAATATGGATTGCTCCATGATAGAAGATACATTTGCAGAAATAGATGCCTACAAGGTACCCGACTCAGAGATGGCCACCTATAAGGCCTTAAAGGAAAGCTTTGATAATTTTGATTATGACGGAATGGCAGACATTCTTAACAGGAGGTAAGAGCCATGGCAGGTGAGCGAATAGTGGTAGTGGCGTATCACTTCAGCGTAGTAATGAAGAGCATAGAGAATAAACTTACGAAGATGGGATTTTCCGTGGATACCATAGAAAAGCCCAACGAAACACCTTTATATTATGATGGTGTATCGCTGTTTATTCTGCATCTGTCTGCAGATTTATTCACGGACAAGCTAAAGCTTCAAAGGCTGGAGGATGCTTGCCAGCAAATAAATAAGGCTGGCAAAAATATTCTTGCCATAGGTGAGAAAAAGTTTGAGGAAGACGCCATGGCAGCCGTACCATTGCTGCAGGAATACATGTGGATCAATAGGCCTATCGACATGGACACATTTCCTGATACAGTAAAAAGAGCTGTAAATCAAGGAAACCTTATGGCAGAACACAAGCATATTCTCATTGTGGATGATGATCCTTCATATGCCAAAATGGTTAGGGAATGGCTGAAGAACTTCTATGATGTGGATATAGTTACAGCCGGAATGCAGGCTATTACATTTTTGCTAAAGCACCAGGTAGATTTGATTTTGTTAGATTATGAAATGCCTATAGTAGACGGACCACAGGTGCTGCAGATGCTGCGCTCCGAGCCAGAGGTGGCGGATATTCCAGTAATTTTCCTTACAGGTGTCAGCACCAGAGAAGAGGTGGCAAAGGTTATGGCATTAAAGCCTGCAGGATATATCCTAAAATCCACCACCCGAGAAAAGCTTTTGAAATACCTGTCAGAGTTAAATGATGAGGGTGCAAAATCCAAAGAATAAAAAAAGGAGCTAAGACCTATTTAACAGGTCTTAGCTCTATTACATTGTCACCAAAGGTGATGTTGTTTCTACTTAAAAAATCACTGAAGCCAGGCAAATTCTCAGGCTGTAGTACATGGGATGGATGATGGGCATCGCAGCCAATCACAAATTTGGCACCCATTTCACTGGCCATTGAATAAAATCTGTCCGATGGATAATTGCGCTCAGTGGAAAATCCCAGCATATTTACCTCAAGAGGGATATTCAGCTGAATAGATGCCTCCACAATTTTTCTCATATGCTTTTGGAAGATTTCATCAGGTCCATCGTAGTTGATCAAATCTGGATGCGCCAGATAGCTAAAGAGCTTTGTGTACATACCCTCTACAGTCATATCCGCATAGGCAGCCAAATCCTCTTCCTTGTCGGTGATGGCACCAGAATAAAATCCATCAATCTCATCTGGAATAAAGTGCTGGCCCTGGATAATATAATCCAGCGGATATTGCTTGATAATATCTATCAGCTTATCAAAGTATTTATATGTATATTCTGTTTCATATCCAATCAAAATCTGGATATCATTTTTGTATTCGTCCCGAAGCTTTACCAAGGTATCTGTGTAATCCTCAATCTCTGATAAAGACATTCTGATATGTGATTCGTAGCTGGCTGGATATGGCTGTGGAACGTGGTCAGAAAAACCAAAAATCTTAAAGCCCTGCTTAATGGCAGCCTCAATATATTCTCGCTCTGTTCCGGTAGCATGATTGCAGCGAACAGTATGTGCATGATAATTTGCTAACATATAATTCCTCCAAACGTTAAATATAATAACACATTTAAAATCAGGCTGCATTTATAAGGAAAGAATTGAGACAACTTCAGGCATTTAAAGTGAAAAATCAAATCATTAGTCGATAAATACACAATTGGGTAAAAATCTAGGAACTAGTCGGAATATTTAATTATGGATTTAATTTTGTGCAAAAAGCGTGTATAATAAAGGGGCTTTGTGCTACACAAATCGATACGATAGATTTAGGGAGGATTAATAATGGATTCAAAACGTATCAAGTGGTCGACACTGGCTTTCATGGCATTTTCAACAGTTTGGGGTTTTGGAAATGTTTTGAATGGCTTCATTTATTTTAACGGCATTCAGGTTATCTTTAGCTGGATACTTATGTTTGCCCTCTACTTCGTGCCTTATGCACTTATGGTAGGTGAGCTTGGCTCAGCATTCAAGTCATCAGGCGGTGGTGTTAGTTCATGGATTCTTAGCACTACAGGTCCAAAGGTTGCGTACTATGCAGGATGGACATACTTTGCATGTCACATCACATACATTGCATCAAAGTCATCAGGCGGATTAAAGGCTCTTAGCTGGGCAGTTTTCAGAGATGGAGAAACATACGATAGCTTACCAACTATCGCAGTTCAGTTAGTTTCATTCGCAATTCTTATTGTATTTTGTTACATCGCTTCACGAGGACTCAATCCTTTAAAGAAGCTTGCAACACTTGCTGGTACATCAATGTTTGTAATGTCTATTCTTTACATCCTTATGATGTTTGCAGCTCCTGTTATCAATCCACACGCTGGATTTGTTTCAATGGAATTTACTAGACAAAGTCTTATTCCTACATTCAACATCAAATACTTTACATCATTATCTATCCTTGTATTTGCAGTAGGTGGATGCGAAAAGATTTCACCATACGTAAATAAGGTAGAAAACCCTAGCAAGGGCTTCCCAAAGGCCATGATTTCACTTGCTATCATGGTTATGGTTTGCGCCATCCTTGGTACAGTAGCTATGGGTATGATGTTTGATCCTACAGTTATAAATTCATCAGATGAGATGTTCAATTCATACAATTCAAACGGTGCATACTGGGCATTCCAAAAGCTTGGTGAGTACTATCACGTTGGAAATCTTATCATGATTATCTACGCTATTTGTAATGCAATTGGTCAGCTTTCAACACTTGTTATTAGTATTGATGCTCCACTTCGTATTCTTTTAGACAATGAGGATGCTCGTGAGTTCATCCCTACAAAGCTCTTAAAGAAAAATGAATCAGGTGCTTACATCAACGGTATCAAATTAGTAGCTGTTCTCTCAGGTGCAATCATTCTTATTCAGTCATTTGTTCCTGGTGCAGCAGCAGTACTAAAGCAGCTTACAAAGCTCAACTCAGTATGTATGCCACTTCGTTACTTATGGGTATTCTTTGCATATATTATGCTTCGCAAGGCTGGAGAAAAATTCCCAGCAGAGTACAGATTCGTCAAGAATCAAAAGATTGCCATCTTCTTTGGATGCTGGTGCTTCCTTGTTACAGGAGCTAGCTGTATCCTTGGTATGTATGATAAGGACCCATTCACATTTGCACTCAACGTTATCACACCAATCGTTCTTACAGCACTTGGTGTAATCTTACCTATGATTGCAAAAAAGGAACAGGTTAAATAAAACTAGATTAAATAAAGGCTCTTTGGCGTTGCTGCCAAAGGCCTTTTTTAAAGTAAAGCATTCATAAAATTTGCCTAATATAATATTTGCATATATAATAGCAAGGAAATTTATATGGTAGATTTAGATAGGAGATGATGTATGTTTTTAGATATATTAACTAAAATCGACGACGTAATGTATTATCCAATCCTCATCATCGTCATGGGAATAGCAGGATTTTATTTTACATTTAGAACTAGATTCGTACAGATAAGATTATTCAAAGAGGCTTGTGGACTAGTAATGGAAAAGCCAGAGGACAAGGCACACGTGTCATCCTTCCAGGCACTTATGGTTTCCACAGCATCTAGAGTTGGTACGGGAAACATTGTTGGTGTTGCTACAGCTATTTGCTTAGGTGGTCCAGGAGCCATGTTTTGGATGTGGATCATGTGCATCATTGGTGCTGCTTCAGCGTTTGTAGAGAGTACACTTGCTCAGGTATACAAGCAAAAGGAGCAGGACGGTAGCTGCTATGGTGGCCCAGCTTATTATATCGAAAAGGCGCTTCATGCTCCTTGGCTTTCAATTATATTCTGTGTGTGCCTAATCGCCACATATGCAGTAGGCTTCAACCTACTTTGCTCTTACAATTTACAATCCACATTTGCAGCCTATAGCTTTTATGATCCAAAGGTTACACCTATCATAGTAGGTGCTATTATTGCAGTACTTGTTGGATTTTGCGTAATGGGCGGCGGCAAAAAGATTGTCAAGCTTACGGAGGTACTAGTACCTTTCATGGGCATTTGCTACGTAGTAGTTTCGTTAATCGTAATCATTGCAAACTTCACAAATATCCCAGCAATGTTTGCCATGATTTTCGAAAATGCATTTGATTTCAAGGCTATCTTTGGTGGTGTGTCAGGCTCTTGCCTTATTTACGGAATCAAGCGTGGTCTATATTCAAACGAGGCCGGTGTTGGTTCAGCACCAAATGCATCTGCATCTGCAAATGTCAGCCATCCAGTAAAGCAGGGCTTGGTTCAGACAGTATCAGTTTACATTGATACCATGATTCTTTGTACAGCAACAGGACTTATGTGTTTGATTTCTGGTGTTCCTAGAACAGCAGAGGTTAGCGGTATTCCTTATGTACAGCAGGCTATTTCTACAGTATTTGGTGGATTTGGTCCTATCTTTATTACAGGTGCCATGATTTTATTTGCCTTCACCACATTACTTGGAAACCTATATTATGTAGACAATGCACTTATATATTTAAATGGCAAGAAAAAGCCTAGCGCAAAATTCATGACAATATTTAGAATCCTTTGCGTAGTGATTATTTTCCTTGGTGCCATCATCTCTATGGATGCTGCCTGGGCAGCTGCCGATATCACCATGGGACTTATGACCATCATCAATCTTCCTTGCTGTGCACTTTTATATGGTGTTGTTGACAAGGTATTAAAGGATTATGAAAAGCAGAAAAAGGCCGGAAAGAATCCTGAGTTCATCGGAAGTCATGTTGGACTAAAGGATGAGGACCTTAGCTTTTGGAAATAAAACTGTAGAATAAGCTACATACTTCAAAAATTGATAGCGATTTTAAAAGGTTACATGAGAAGATTTCTCAGTAGCCTTTTTGTTTAAAAATAAATACTCATAAATACACTTTTTCATGTTAATATATGGAAGGTAAAAAGATTAAGCACAATCGAATTAGTGACAACTAACTCCGCTGGCACGGAGTGTCACTGCATATATAGTTAGGAGTACGAGTATGTTAGAAATCAAAAACCTTACCTACAGAGTTGACGATGAAAATGATACTCAAAAGGAAATCATTGATAACCTCAACCTCACTGTAGAGGACGGAAAATTTATTGTTATTACAGGACCTAATGGTGGTGGCAAGTCTACACTTGCAAAGCTCATCATGGGTGTAAACCAGCTTACTAGCGGTCAGATCATTTTAGACGGCGAGGATATTTCAGAATTAAACATTACAGAGCGTGCAAAGCGTGGCGTCAGCTTCGCATTCCAGGCTCCTGTACACTTCAAGGGAATCAGAGTTATTGATTTACTTAGACTTGCTGCAGGAAAGAACATTTCTGTTGCAGCAGCTTGTGAATACCTTTCAAAGGTAGGCCTTTGCGCAAAGGATTATGTTGAGCGTGAGGTAAATTCTTCACTTTCAGGTGGTGAGTTAAAGCGTATCGAAATCGCTACAGTACTTGCTCGTGGAACAAAGCTTTCTATCTTTGATGAGCCAGAGGCAGGTATCGATCTTTGGAGCTTCCAGAACCTTATAAAGGTATTTGAGAATATGCGCAAGACAGTTAACGGCACAATCATCGTTATCTCTCATCAGGAACGTATCCTCAACATTGCCGATGAAATTGTTGTCATCGAAAATGGACAGGTAAAGAAGCAGGGACCAAAGGAGGAAATCCTTCCAGAGCTTCTAGGTACATCTGCAGCAGCAAACATTGCTTGCGAGAAGTTAGGAGGTGACCAGTAATGGCTCTTGATGCAATTCAAAAGAACATTTTACACGAGGTAGCAGACCTCGATGGCATCCCACAGGGTGCATATAATATCCGTGCAAACGGTAGCAGTGCTGCTCGTAGCACTACAGCAAACATTGATATCGTTACAAAGGAAGACAAGCCAGGTATCGACATTATTATTAAGCCAGGTACAAAGGGCGAGAGCGTTCATATTCCTGTAGTTCTTACAGAGAGCGGTCTCAAGGACATGGTTTACAATGACTTTTATGTTGGTGATGACGCCGACGTTACTATAGTTGCTGGTTGCGGTATTTCAAACTGCGGTGACCAGGATTCACAGCATGATGGTATTCATACCTTCCATGTTGGCAAAAATGCAAAGGTTAAATACGTAGAAAAGCACTACGGTGAAGGCGATGGAAAGGGTTCACGTATTTTAAACCCTGTAACAAACGTTTACCAGGAAGAGGGTAGCTACGTAGAGATGGAAATGGTACAGATAAAGGGTGTTGATTCAACACTTCGTACCAACTATGCAGAGCTTGCAGATGGAGCAACACTCCTTATCCACGAGGCTCTTATGACTCACGGAACACAGCAGGCCACATCAGACTACAAGGTAGTTCTTAATGGTGAAGAGTCTAGCGCTGATGTTGTTTCTCGTTCAGTTGCAAAGGACGAGTCAGAGCAGATTTTCGAGGTTTCTATCGAGGGAAATACAGCATGCCACGGACATGCAGCCTGTGATGCCATCATCATGGGAAATGCTCACGTAGTAGCTATTCCAAAGCTTGACGCAAAGGATGTAGACGCAGCTCTTATCCACGAGGCAGCCATCGGCAAGATCGCCGGCGACCAGCTTATCAAGCTTATGTCCCTTGGCCTTACAGAGGAAGAGGCAGAGGAGCAGATCGTAGCAGGATTCTTAAGATAATCAAATCGTTAGATGAGTTTTTACCATGTAACGTAATTCACATTTTAAATATTGAATCACAAGATATAGTTGGGAATTGATACCTCTCCACGAGGATTAATTCCCAATTTTTTTTTGTGAGAATTATAGATTGAAATGTTTGTGTCTTTTGGTTTTTGCTCATTTAATCATGGTATTATGAACAAGCACGGAGGAGTTATGATATGGGAATTACACCAATTAGAGGATTAAGTTCATTTGACACAGTTGCCGTTCAACCTATGAATTATGCTGTTGATAACGATGCAGATTTTTCTGACGTATACAACACTGAGGCAACAAAAGGAGGAGCATCTGTAACTGGCACTGCTCCCGTCCAATATCCAAACGCTCAGGTATCTGAGGTCAAGGAATCACAATTAATTGACCCTACAGAAATGCTTGAAGAGCGTAAAAGAACAGCCAGTGCCTATAATGACATCGCCAGCCAGTTTACCAATAACACAGGCTACGGTATGAATGGTATTGGCTCAAATTACAACATGGAAGGCGTAAGATTTGATGCCTTCGCTTAATTCGTATATACGTTTTTGGTAAGGAGCTGCACATAGCGGCTCCTTTTGTGTTATTATAAAGGATATATGAATTGTTATTAGATGGGAGGAAATTATGAGCAAGGTATTAATATTTATGGCAGAAGGTCATGAGGAAATTGAAGCACTTACAGTAGTTGATATTTTGAGAAGAGCAGACATCGATATTTCTATGGTATCTATCACAGGCAATAAAAGAGTTCCTGGTGCTCATGGTATCGTCACTGTTTGTGATAAATTAATTGAGACTGTAAATTTTGACAGTGCAGATATGCTAGTACTTCCAGGCGGTATGCCAGGCACCTTGAATCTAGAATTATGTGAGCCACTTATGGATCAGGTTCATGGATTCAATGCATCAAAGAAGGGGCTTGCAGCTATTTGTGCAGCACCTACAGTATTTGGAAAGGCTGGCATATTAAAGGACAAAAAGGCCACATGCTATCCAGGCATGGAAAAGGATTTGATTGGAGCAAATGTTTCAACAGATGAGGTTTGCCATGATGGCCATATTATCACTAGCCGAGGCATGGGCACAGCTATCCCATTTGCACTTGAAATCGTAAAGACCTTCAAGGGCGAGGCAGCTGCAGAGCAGATGGCCAAAAATATAGTTTATAAGTGCTAGTCACTTAATTAATAGAAAGAAGGAAATACATGGAAAAGATTAAGAGTTTTACAATCAACCACAACGTACTTACACCTGGTTTTTATATTTCTCGTGTAGACGATGGAGATATTATCACATACGATCTTCGTACTCGTAAGCCAAATGCAGGAGATTACATGGACAATGCTACTATGCATTCTCTTGAGCATATGGTTGCCACACTAGTACGTAATTCTGAGATTGCAGATCATGTAATTTATTTTGGACCAATGGGATGCCAGACTGGTTTTTATCTTGTTGTAAAGGCAGAGGAGCCAAAAAAGGTATTCGAGATTACAAAGCAGGTATTACAGCAGACTATTGACCATGAGGGCGAGGTATTTGGAAAGAGCGCTATCGAGTGCGGTCATTATGAGAATTTATCTATTGATGCTGCAAAGGTAGAGGCAAAGAGATATCTTGAGGTTCTCAATGCATGGACTAATATGGAGTTTACATATCCAGAATAAATATATCCAGGAGGAAGACTTATGAAATTAGGAATTATTGGCGCTATGCAGATTGAGATTGAAAATCTCAAGCCAAATATTAAAAACTTAAAGACAGAGACTATCAGTGGTGTAGAATTTTTAGAAGGTGAAATTGACGGTGTACCTGTAGTTGCAGCAGTCAGCGGTATTGGTAAAGTGTTTGCAGCTATTTGTACAGAGATAATGATTCTACACTTTGGTGTTGATCATGTTATCAATATTGGTGTTGCAGGTTCCCTTACACCAGATTTAAAGGTTCTTGATGTGGCAGTTGCAGAGTCAGCTGTTCAGCACGATATGAACACTACAGCTATCGGAGACCCATACGGTCTTGTGTCTGGCATCAATATTATCAACTTTATTGCTGACAAGGATTTACGTGCAGCAGTAGTTGATGTATTAAAGGCAAAAGGAATTCATTTTGATACAGGTATTATTGCATCAGGTGATTTATTTGTAGATACAGACAAGCAGCGCGAGACTATCCGCAATAGATTCAATGCTATTGCAGCAGATATGGAGGGCGCTAGTATTGCTCATACATGTTATGTCAATAAGGTTCCATTCACACTTATCCGTTCTATCTCAGATGCAGATGGTAGTGCTATGGATTACAATACATTTGCAGGCAAGGCAGCAGAGCAGTCTATCGCAATTGTTCTAGACGTTATTGCCAAAATCAAATAATAGATTTTAAGCAGATTTTACATAGAGATGTTACCTATTTTGGTAGCATCTCTATTTTTTTATCAAAAATTGGACATTAAGAGGTCAATTATTGTTATTGCAAAATGCACGAAAAATCGGATAATTATATCGAGAATGATAAAATTTTAACAAAAATAATAAAAGATATGTACAAAGTGTGTCTTCTATTGTATAATCAAAAAGTATTTTAGTTAAAGTTAAAATATTCAAAGGAGAAGTAAAATGAATCACAGTCAAATTACCGACGAGTATTTAGAGAAAATGAACGCCTACTGGCGTGCAACTAATTACCTCGCAGCAGCACAACTGTATCTTTTAGAGAACCCACTTTTACGTGAGCCTCTAAAGAAAGAACACATTAAGAAAAAAATCGTAGGTCACTGGGGAACAGTTCCTGGACAGAACTTTATCTACGTTCACATGAACCGTGTTATAAAGAAATATGATCAGGATATGATCCTTATTTCAGGCCCAGGTCATGGTGGAAACTTCTTTGTTGCCAACACATACCTTGAGGGCTCATATAGTGAAGTTTATCCAAACGTTAGCCGCGATATGGATGGTCTTCAGAAGCTTTGCAAGCAGTTCTCATTCCCAGGCGGTATCTCTAGCCACGTTGCTCCAGAGACACCAGGTTCTATTCATGAGGGTGGAGAGCTTGGTTATTCTATCGCACATGCATTTGGTGCAGTATTCGATAACCCAGAGCTTATTGCTACTTGCGTAGTAGGTGATGGTGAAGCAGAGACAGGTCCTCTTGCTACATCATGGCAGTCAAATAAATTCCTTAATCCAGTTAATGATGGTGCAGTTCTTCCAATCCTTCACCTTAACGGATTCAAGATTTCAAATCCTACAATTCTTGCTCGTATGTCACATGAAGAGCTTGTTAGCTTCTTCACAGGTATGGGATGGGAGCCACACTTTGTAGAGGGTGATGATCCTATGACTATGCACAGAAAGATGGCAGAAACTCTTGATGAGTGCATGGACAAGATCAAGGCTATCCAGAAGCACGCTAGAGAGACAGGCGATGCTACTAGACCAGTATGGCCAATGATCGTTCTTCGTACACCAAAGGGATGGACAGGTCCTAAGTTCGTAGACGGAAACATGATTGAGGGTTCATTTGCAGCTCACCAGGTTCCAGTTATGATGGACAAGCCAGAGCACATGGAAATCCTTGAGAAGTGGTTAAAGAGCTACCATCCAGAGGAGTTATTCGATGAGAATGGTCGCCTTATCCCTGAGCTTCAGGAGCTTGCTCCTACAGGAGATAGACGTATCGGTGCAAACCCACATGCAAATGGTGGTAAGTTACTTCACGATCTTAGACTTCCAGATTTCCGTGATTATGCAGTTGATGTTCCAAAGCCAGGTTCTGTTGAAAAGCAGGATATGATCGAGCTTGGTGGATACATCAGAGACGTATTCAAATTAAATGAAGACCAGAAGAACTTCCGTATCTTTGGACCAGACGAGACTATGTCA
>JAILKL010000068.1 GCA_024693775.1 Pseudobutyrivibrio sp. | reverse complement strand
ATTTAGTCAGCAAGAAGTCAGGACTTCTTGAGGACCACTTAAGGAAAAGCCCTCAAGAACCTATAGGTTTTTGATTATCCGCAGAAAATCAAAAAGTCCTACTAACTTATACTTTTAAGTTAAACTTCTTTTATTTTCCTTTATAACTCAAAAGACTTAAATCCTATAAATAAAGTATTTGAAAACACTATAAACATAGATTCCTCTATTATCATGTTCTGTGAATAATAGTTTTATCCCTCTGCTTCATTATTTTTTATAAGCAATAGCGTCACATGCTTCTTTAATATTTGAGACTCCTATAACCTCAATGCCTTTTATTTTACCTAGAGTAGCAACATTTGAGGCAGGTATTATTGCTTTAGAAAAACCTAATTTTTTGGCTTCTGTAACTCTTTGTTCTGCCATTGCTACAGAACGTACTTCGCCTGATAATCCTATCTCACCAAATATTATAGTATTTGCATCAACAGGAATATCTTTTTCACTTGAGTATATTGCCAAAGCTATAGCCAAATCTACAGCTGGTTCATTTATTCTAATGCCTCCTGCTATATTTACATATATATCCGATCTTCCTAAAAATACACCACAAGATCTGTTGGTCTTTGTATCGCGCATGCGTTCTATTACAGCAACCAACAAATTCACTCTATTATAGTCGCACCCTGTAGCCATACGTCTAGGGATTTCAAATGCTGTTTTGCTAACTAATGATTGTATTTCTACTAAAATAGGACGAGTTCCTTCCATAGAACATGTGACTATAGATCCAGTAGCATTATCCGGTCTACCATCAAGCATAACTGCAGAAGGGTTTTTGACCTCTGCCAATCCAGAATCACGCATTTCAAAAACACCTATTTCATTTGTGGATCCGAATCTGTTTTTTACTCCTCGAAGTATTCTATAAGAGGCATGTCTATCTCCCTCAAAATAAAGCACCGTATCAACCATATGCTCGAGGACTCTAGGGCCTGCAACTGTTCCTTCCTTTGTCACATGGCCTACTATAAAGACTGCTATTCCCATTCCTTTTGCTATATCCATTAAAACAGCTGTGGATTCACGTACTTGTGATACAGAACCTGGTGCGGAACTGACAGCTTCATTACACATGGTTTGGATTGAATCAATAATTAAAACTGTAGGCTTTTCACGCTCCACTACAGCTTTGATTGTATCTAAGCTAGTCTCGCATAATAAATCTAATTTATTTGTAAAGCTCCCAATTCTATCTGCACGTATTTTAATTTGCTGTAGTGACTCCTCTCCTGAGACATACATTACATTAATATCGTTTTCGCAAAGCATTCTACATGTCTGTAAAAGTAACGTAGATTTGCCGATTCCAGGATCTCCTCCTACCAAAATCATTGAACCCGGAACTATGCCTCCACCTAGTACTCTGTCAAATTCCTCTATATTAGTTTTTATTCTTTGTTCATTAGATGCAGTAACATCAACTAATTTGGTTGGCTTTACATCTGCAACCTTTGCTCTTGTTTTTACTGTAGTCTTGTCGATGGTCTCTTCCACAAGGCTATTCCACGCTCCACAAGCTGGACATCTGCCAGACCATTTTGAAGTCTCATTTCCACACTCCTGACAATAAAATACTGAAACCGTTTTTTTCGCCATTTTCACTCCTTAAAAAAAGCCCTCTGTAAAAAACAGAGGGCTAAAATATTATATTTTCTTAATATCGATAGAAACTGTCTTACCAGGATCTAATTCTACAGATATATTTAATTTTCCGCTAAGATTTGTTTTCATCTTGCCGACGTTTGCATCGCCAACGCTAATATCATATTCTGTTTCAGGCTCGAGCTCCAATGTAATCATTGCGTCTTCTTTGCCTTCAACTAAAAAACTAACCTCTTCGGATGAGCAATTAAATTTTTCTACCGATGTGCCTGGCACTGACTCATATACGAACATTCCGTTTCGCTCGAGTTTAGTAATATCAGCAAAAGTTTTTACTTTGTAAAGAGCCCCCTCATGCTTGAAATTGTCCAATTTTTTCTTATCAGCAAGGGAGTAATCTCCAAAGCTAATTGTTCCATCTGACTCACTGCGAATCAACTCGCTAATAACAGCCATTTCAAATCCTCCTATGAGACCAAATATGGTCAAATACTATAGTCAGATTATATCAAAGGATACACCTTTTAACAATTAGCATTTTTCGAATACTACAGCATCTTTTTTAATTTTTGCTTTAAATTTTTCGTTAGACTTTATATTTCCAGCCAATATTTCTTCTGCCATAACATCTTCCAAACTTGTCTGAATTTTACGACGTATTGGTCTGGCACCATATTTGGCATCAAAGGATTTTTCAACAACCCAAGTTTTAACAGAGGCAGGTATTGTAACAGTAATACCCATCTGTTCTTTACATCTATTAATGAACTCTTTTGTCTGAAGTGTAACTATTTCCTTCATATCATCTTTTGTAAGAGCTCTGAAGACTATAGTCTCATCAATTCTGTTGAGGAATTCAGGTTTGAAAATTCTTTTAACCTCTTCCATTACACCAGACTTCATACGTTCATGGTCTCTGCTAGCATCATCTTTTGAAGCAAATCCAAGCTTTTTAGGCTCTATGATAGCCTGAGCACCTGCATTGCTTGTCATGATAATGATTGTGTTCTTGAAATCAACCTTTCTGCCCTGAGAGTCAGTAATATGACCATCATCTAATACCTGTAATAAAATATTAAATACATCAGGATGTGCCTTTTCAATCTCATCAAAAAGTATTACAGAATATGGATTTCGGCGAACCTTTTCGGACAACTGGCCTCCCTCTTCAAAACCAACATATCCTGGAGGCGAACCTATCATCTTTGATACGCTATGCTTTTCCATGTACTCACTCATATCTACACGTATCATGGAATCTTCTGTACCAAATATAGCTTCTGCTAATGCCTTTGATATTTCTGTCTTACCTACACCTGTAGGACCAAGGAATAAGAACGAACCAATAGGTCTACCCTTTTCCTTTAATCCAACTCTACCACGTCTAACAGCTCTAGCAACTGCAGATACAGCCTCTTCCTGGCCTATAACACGCTTGTGTAGAGTCCTTTCTAATCTACGTAATCTCTCAGCCTCTTTTTCTGTAAGCTTTGATACTGGAATCTTCGTCCACAAAGCTACCACTGATGCAATATCATTTTCTGTAAGAGTAATTACTTTATTGCTGCGTTTTCTTTTTTGCTTTTTCTCTAGGGCAAGCTTTTCCTCTGTGAGCTCATCCTTCTCACGCTTGATTTCACTGGCTAAATCAAACTCTCCATTAATAATGGCGTCTTCCATTGCCTGCGATAAATCTTCTAGCTGCATATCGATTTCATCTGTTGCGGATTCTGTAACCTTTACAGAAGAAAGCTTGATAGAAGCTGCTGCTTCATCCATCAGATCGATAGCCTTGTCTGGTAAAAATCTATCTGTGATATATCTCTCAGAAAGGTGCACACATGCCTCACATGCCTCATCTGGAATAACAACCCCGTGATGCTCTTCATATAAATGACGAACACCCTTTAAGATTTCGATTGTTTCTTCTGGGCTAGGCTCCTCAACCATAACTGGCTGGAAACGACGCTCTAAGGCTGCATCCTTTTCCACATATTTTCTATATTCACTAATAGTGGTTGCACCAAGGATTTGAATCTCTCCACGTGCCATGGCTGGCTTTAAAATATTAGAAGCATCAATAGCTCCCTCTGCTCCACCGGCACCTATTAATGTGTGAATCTCATCGATAAATAAAAGAATGTCTCCATCTTCTATTACTTCTGCGATTACTTTTTTGATACGTTCCTCAAACTCACCTCTATATTTTGAGCCTGCAACCATGCCTGATAAGTCGAGCGATAAAACTCGCAGGTTCTTAACAGATTCTGGGACTGTGCCTGCAATAATTCTCTGGGCTAGGCCCTCTACTATTGCAGTTTTTCCTACACCCGGCTCACCTATTAAACAAGGATTATTCTTTCCTCTTCTAGAGAGTATCTGAATAACTCTTTGAATTTCATTGTCACGGCCAACTATAGGATCCAATTCACCATCAAGAGCCATCTCTGTTAAATCTCTAGAATACTGTTCTAGCGAAGATGCTTCTCCCTTATGACGATTATTCATAGCCTGCATTTCTTCCTTGTATACAGTGCCTTCCGCACCCATACCTGCCACTAATTCACCAAATAATTTCTGTGGGCTAACATCTAAAGAATTAAGCAATCTTGCGCCTGCGCAATCCTGCATTCTAATCATTGCTAAAAGTAAATGTTCTGTACCTAAGGTCTTTGAACCACTCTTTAGAGCTTCTTCCTCTGCATGCTCTAATAATTGATCCATTTTAGGGGTGTTTCCCTCACGTTCCATGACAGAGACATCTCCACCAGGAAAAATCAATTCCTCGACAAGTTTTAAAAGGGCATCCTTTGTAACACCGTTAGAAATCAAAACCTTTGAAGCTAATGAATTTTCCTGTTCAATAATTGCTATTAACAGATGCTCTGTACCTACATAATGATGCTGTAAACTCTTTGAAAGTCTAGTGGCACCGTCGATGGCACGCTTTGCTTGTTTTGTTAATCCAATCATTTAATTCTCCTTTTATAGGTCATTTAAATCCATCATATTTAAACTAGCGCTATTTGAGCTTGAATAGCTAGGAGTAGACTCTTCGTATTCTTCATCATCCTCGTCGTAATACTCGTCGTCATATTCCTCATCTACATCTAACTCATCTTCGTCTAGTTCTTCTTCATCCTCATCATACTCCTCGTCTTCATCATCAGCATAATCATTGCCTCGTTTGCTGAAAATATCGTCGTCATCATCTTTTCTAAAGACAATTGAACGTGGGAATCTAATTGATTTCTTTTCTGACTTTGTAGCAAAAATATCATCTTCTGAATCATCCTCGTTTGAACGACGGAAGAACATATTAATAATTACGAATAATAAAACTACGCAAAGTACTACAAGAGCAGAAATAATTTTTCTAAATAAATCAAGCTTTTTAGTATATGTTTCTGTGACATCATATGAAGTATCGCTGCTGGTGTCTTCTGTAGATGAAGTACCAATAGACGATGTATCTACTCGAGAAAGTGTATCGTATGTCTTGTCATAAACAAACCATCCAGTATATCCGTCCTGGTTTGTACCATATATATAGAAGAACTCTGAGCCATCAACTGTATAAGCAACAGCTGTGCCACCAGTAACTTCTAGTGATGTTTCTGTCATAGCACTAGATAATGTAGCATCTGCTGTTGAAATAATTACGTAATTATCAGAGCTGCCTAAATATAGGAAGCTAGATACTGAACTAGCAGCCTCATCATAAATGTAAAATGTTCCAGAACCAGATGTATTATCAGCTGGCTTTAAATAAACAAGTGTGATTGTTCCATTGCTGAGCTCATTATATGTGCTAGAGCCTATAGTAATGGTCTTCTTAGAGAAACCTGAAGGAATCTCTGAGCTTGAATATCTTTCAGACACAACATAAGAAACACCATCAATGTCAAATCCGCCATCTGAATTTAATGTGCCGACGGCTGATGCTGAAGGTGCAGCTGTAGTTTCTGATGCTGCCTCTGTTTCTTCTGCAGTAGTATCAGTCTCTTCTGTAGTTTCTTCTGTGGCATTCTCTTCTGTGGCCTCTGTTGATGTATCAGTAGTCTCTTTTGTCTCTGTAGCAGCGCTATCTGAAGCTGATGAACCACCAACAGTAATTGTAGTACTGCTGCCGGAGCATGCACTCGAAGACACGATTATAGATGCTGTACCTTCGGCAGCTGCTATAAACTCTAAATCTCCAGACTTTCCAGAGAATGTAACTGAATTACCTTCTGCTGAGTATCCTGATGCAGAACAACTATTTAAATTTAATAAGCTTGCTGTGTATTTAACTGTAACTGTACCGCTCTCTGAAGCTGTAACTGAAACTGTTGTTTTGCCTCCAACATCAACTGAGCTTTTTGTTACTGAAATAGATGTGGTGCCCTGTGCAAAAGCAACATTACTCATAGATAAAATAAGCACAAGTGTCGCCACTAAACTAATAGATTTTCTAAACAATTTTTTCATAAGTGATTACCTTCCGTAAACCAGCCTGCTATATGCTAGGTATAGCGAGCAGACTCTTAATTACTACAATATATAGCTACTTAAATTATAGGTAAACCACTAAACATAGTCAACAATTTCTACATAGAAGAAACAACCAGATAGACCCTGAAAGTCCTGAATATGAGCCTATTACACTTGAAAGATTTTTTGTGATATCAATGTCAAATAAAAATAGGACCATGAAGACAATTCCTATGGCTAATAAAAGCGCTATCACTCCCAACGAAATAATTAACTCTCTATCTAATCCTCTTTTTTTCATTATGATTACCTCCTTCACAGCTACGTTTTACTAACTGTTTAGAAGTATAAGCCTTTGTGGTGTCCCTATTTAATCCCATGTTTTAAGGTTAGACCAAAACTATATTTATATTAAAGAATTTTTTTATATAGACTGTTCTTATAATTTCATAAAATATCCTTCAATATATTTTCAAATACAATGGCAAATTAAAAAGCGACGCTACTTTCGTAGCATCGCTTTTTTCTCTATACGCTATATTAATTAATATTAATTAAACTGCTAAGAAGAACTTGATAAGGAAAAGTGCAGAAATTACATATGTAAGTGCTGATACTTCCTTTGCCTTACCTGTGAAAAGCTTGATAACTGTGTAAGAAATCATAGCAAGTCCAATACCGTGACCAATTGATCCTGAAATAGGCATTGCAATAAGCATGATTGTAACAGGTACACATACTGAAAGGTCATCAAAGTTTACTTTCTTAAGTCCTGTCATCATAAGTACACCAACATAGATAAGTGCTGCTGATGTAGCTGCTGCTGGAATAATTGCAGCGATTGGTGCAAGGAAAATACATGCAAGGAATGCAATACCACATGTAAGTGCTGTAAGACCTGTACGTCCACCTGCCTCAACACCTGAAGCAGACTCGATAAATGTAGTAACTGTAGAAGTACCTGTGCATGAACCAACAAGTGTACCAATTGAATCTGAAAGAAGAGCTTCCTTCATGTTTGGCATGTTGCCCTCTCTGTCAACCATACCAGCTCGTGAAGCTGTACCTACAAGTGTTCCAATTGTATCAAACATATCGATAATGCAGAATGTAATTACAAGAGTAACTGCAGTAAACCAACCCATCTGAGTTAAACCTGCAAAGTTGAGCTTGAACAATGTTGTCTGAGCCATATCGTTGAATGCTGGAACAAATGATGCAGTAGCAAGGCTAGCGAAAGGATTCTGTCCTAGTACAAGTGCATCACCTACCCAATAAAGAATAGATGAAACAAGCATACCAAGGATAACAGCTGCCTTTACTCCCTTTGATGCAAGAACAACAATTACAAATAAACCTACGAACATTGTGACAACTGAAAGAACCATAACTGGATAAGCGTCAGTCATAGTCTGCTTTGCATATGATGCAGTAAGTGCACCAAAGAAGTCTTTCATTGCGAAGAACTGAACTCCATCCTTGTTAGCAATGTATACGTTTGAACCAAAACCAATATTAAGAAGCATAAGACCGATAGCTGGCGAAATACCAAGTCTGATTCCAAGTGGAATAGCATCTACAATCTTTTCTCTGATGTTTAAAAGAGAAAGGATTAAGAAAACTACACCTTCTATGAAGATGATACATAACATAGACTGGAATGACTCAACATATCCCATGCCTGTCATAGCTACAAGGTTTCCGATAACCGCTGCCATGAATGAGTTGAGACCCATACCTGGAGCAAGACAGAATGGCTTGTTAGCTAAGAATGCCATAACAAACATAGCGATAGCTGATGATATACATGTTGCAAGGAATACGCCGTTCCATAATTCCTTTCCGCCTGCGCCATAACCTGTGAGAAGATTTGGATTCAATGCAATGATATAAGCCATTGTCATGAATGTGGTAAGTCCAGCGATAATTTCTGTTTTAACAGAAGTATTGTTTTCGCTGAGTTTAAATTGTTTTTCTAACATAGTGTCCTCCCTTTGTGTTAGATTAATTTAATTTATAGCAAGGCAAAAGCCCTGATATCAAGGATTAGTTATTCCCCAAACTAGCCTTAATGAAAGCGGCAAAAAGTGGATGTGGCTTATTTGGACGGCTCTTGAATTCTGGATGGAACTGAACTCCAACGTGGAATTTGTTAGCTGAAACCTCAACTGCCTCTACAACCTCATCGTTAGGTGAAGTTCCTGAGATGGTCAAACCATTTTCTGTCATTACTTCTCTATATGAATTATTAAACTCAAATCTATGTCTATGTCTTTCAGAAATGTTTTCTGTTCCATAAGCCTCTAAAAGCTTTGTGTTTGGTCTGATAGCACATGGATAAGCGCCAAGTCTCATTGTACCACCTTTTCTGAGAACTGCCATCTGTTCTTCCATAAGATCGATGACGCAATTCTTTCCATTGCTATTGAACTCACGAGAATTTGCATCTGAAATACCACAAACATTTCTAGCAAACTCGATTGCTGCAATCTGCATTCCAAGGCAAATACCAAGATATGGAATATCATTTTCTCTAGCGAACTGGCAAGCTGCGATTTTACCTTCGATACCTCTATCGCCAAATCCACCAGGAACTAAAATACCATCAACATTTCCTAATATGTCTTTTACGTTTTCTTTTGTAATCTCTTCTGAATCAACCCACTCAATTTCTACATGAGTATTGTTAGCATATCCACCATGATAAAGGGCCTCTCTAACAGATAAATATGCATCATGAAGAGCAACGTACTTACCAACTATAGCAATTTTGGTAGTTTTTTCAAGACCTTTTATATTTTCTACCATTTTTTCCCATGATTCAATCTTAGGAGTACGGTTTTCAAGGCCAAGCTCACGACATACTACATCGTCTAAACCATACTTGTGCATCATAAGAGGTGCCTCATATAAGCAATCAAGTGTATCATTTTCGATTACACAGTCCTTTTTAACATTACAAAATAATGAAATCTTATCCTTGATAGACTGCTCTAATGGATGATCTACGCGGCAAACAATAATATTTGGAGCTATTCCAAGTGACTGAAGCTCCTTTACTGAATGCTGTGTAGGCTTTGACTTGTGCTCTTCTGAACCAGATAACCATGGAACCAATGTTACATGGATAAATAGGCAATTCTCACGTCCCTTTTCTAATGAAACCTGTCTAATGGCCTCAAGGAATGGCTGTGATTCGATATCACCTGTAGTTCCACCAATCTCGGTAATAAGAACATCGCAATCTGATGTCTCTGCACCCATATAAATAAATCTTTTGATTTCTTCTGTGATATGAGGGATTACCTGAACAGTCTGACCTAAGTACTCTCCCTTTCTCTCGCGATTTAATACATTCCAGTAAACCTTTCCTGATGTAAGATTAGAATACTTGTTGAGACTTTCATCGATAAATCTCTCATAATGTCCTAAATCCAAATCTGTCTCAGCACCATCATCTGTAACAAAAACCTCTCCATGCTGGTAAGGGCTCATTGTACCTGGATCCACGTTCATATATGGATCAAGCTTTTGTGAAGCAACCTTATACCCTCTCATCTTAAGTAAACGTCCTAAAGACGCAGCTGTAATACCTTTTCCTAAGCCTGATACTACACCACCTGTAACAAATACGTGCTTTGTCATTTTAAACTCCTTCATATTTCTTTATTATTTTTTCAGCTACTTCCCCACGACTAAGTCGCAGATCCATTGCCTGTTTTTCAATATATTTATGAGAACTTTCCTCGGTAAAGCCTTCATTTGTAATAAGTAAAAGCTTTGCTCTAGAAATGGTTTTCATTTCTTCTAATTTTTTCTCTAGCTTGGCATTTTGCTTTTGAGCCATTGTAATACGCCTTTGAGCAACTCTTGCAAGCTTTAAGGCCTGCCAGAATAACTGCTTGTTGATTGGCTTGGCCACAGTGATAACGCCATAATCTTCAACGTGTTCTGTAATTTCTTCTATGCGTTCCGCTTTTACAAAGAGAATAACCTGGCAAATATTTTTTTCAGCTATATCAATTGATAGCTGCTCGCCAGTTTCTCCATTAATTGGACCATTTATAATACATAAATCAAAATCGTAATCTGATATTTTTCGTTTTGCTTCCGGCCCATTTACTGCCACAAGCATATCGAGTATTCCATTTTCCTTAAGAAATGATTTATAAAATAAAGTACCTTTTTCGGAATCGCAGACAATCAATGCCCTTTCCATACATGTACTCCTATACTTCTTGGCTTTCTTTTATGATATCAATGTATCTTTTTGCCAAATCAGCAAAGCTTGACTTCATTAAGAAATCTGAGTTTTCAGCACAATCAATAGCCTCAGAAAGTGAAAGTGGAAGCATTTCTAATACAGCCGCATTCTCTTCTGTTAAATCTCTAGAATTAATTTCGAGAGATGGTGGAAGCTTTTCTCCTTTCCTAATGCCCTCTAGACCAGCCTGAATAATAATCGCACTGGCTAAATATGGATTAATACATGAATCTGGAGATCTAAGAATGAAGTGATCTCTTCTTCCATTTATTTCTGGGACCCTGAATAATCTAGATAAATTTTGTGATGACCATGTAATGTATTTTGGAGCCTCTGAAACGCCAAATCTATCATAAGAATCCTCTCTGCAATTAAGGAATAATGTAATATCTCTCATTCTTCCAAGAATTCCCGCCATAAATCCTTCGGAGAAATCCTTATCTTCTCTTTGAAGATTAACATCCCCCTTATAATTTGCCATCTTTATATGTAATCCATTACCAGGAGCATCCTCGATTGGCATTGGATCGAAGCATGCAACTACTCCATTCCTACTAGCAATGTTTTCAACTACATTCTTGTATGTAACAAAATTGTCCGCAGTAGTAAGTACATCAGCAGAGGTGAAATCTATTTCGTTTTGACCTGGACCTCTTTCATGATGTGATGATTGTGGCATGATGCCCATTTCTTCTAATGTAAGACAAATCTCACGACGAATGTTTTCGCCCTTGTCTGCTGGAGCGACATCTAAATAAGTACCATTGTCAAATGGCTCGCCAGATGAATTTCCATTTTCATCCTCTTTAAATAGATAGAATTCGGATTTTAATCCCATTCTTGTAGAGAACCCAAGCTCATTACACTCCTTTATTGTCTCCTGCAAGAAATGTCTATAGTCGTATATAAATGGTGTACCATCAGCCATAACGATATTACAGTAGAAACGAATAACACGGCCTGCCTGTGGTCTCCAAGGCAAAACTCTAAGTGTATCTGGATCAGGCTTTAAAAATAAATCCTGACTTCTAGAATCATCAAAGCCTAAAATAAGAAAAGAGTCGAAATTAACACCTTCTTCAAAGGCGTGTTTCAACTCTTCTGGCATTATCGATATATTTTTTTGTGTTCCGTAGAGGTCACAAAAGGCTAGACGTATGAATTTTACGTCATTCTCAACAACGAACTCTACAATATCATCAATAGAATACTGCGACATATTTCCTCCTTAAAATGAAAAAAGAGCGTTTTTTTTTAAACGAGAAAGCTCTCGTCTAAAAAAGTACGCCCTTGTACTTTGAAATATTACAACAGTACCCAGTCTTTTGTAAAGATAAAATTTTCTATTTTTCTATTTTTTTATTAACACAAAATGAAATTAATAAAAGCACTAGTGTTCCTATTATAAATATTAAAACAAAATTGCTGATAAACGCAAAGAAGCCCTGAGCAACCACCTTGTCAACTGGCTCATCAAACAATGTCATATCTATAAATGGTGCAACGATAAGCCAGCATATGGCATTTGCAATCAGCTGAATCATATTGAATCTAAATATCTCGATTTTCTTGAACTGGCCTAATAGGACCTTGTAATCATCAAAGAAATATCCAATGAGTATGCCATATATACAGTCTGCAGCTATCCAACCATAGCTGATATTTTCATAATATAAGGCATCAGACAATAAATGTCCGAAGAGACCTACTACCCCTCCGGTAACTGGTCCATACATAGCTGCTATGATTGATAGAAAAACCTGTCTAATTTGAAAATCTGTTCCGGGAATAATTCTATATGGAATCTGACACTTTGTGAGGCAGAAAAATATAGTTATTCCCATAATTGCAGCTATTATATTGTCTAATTTAACAATAAACTTTTCTCTTACCATATTTATACTCCTATTATTACTATAAAATACGGTGTTTTAAATTACAACAAAAGGTTATGTTCCTACATATTTTACTATTTGTTTATTGTCATTTTTTTACAGGACATTTATAATACGAAATGTTGCATAATTAGAAACTATATTTTAATAAGAAAGAAAGTTTTTATGGAGAACAAATTATTTAAACTCGGAATCGATATCGGTTCTACTACTGTAAAAGTTGCTGTCTTAGATGATGACAACAATTTATTATTTTCAGATTATCAGAGGCATTTTGCTAATATACAGCAAACTCTCACCGATTTATTAACACAGGCAAAGTCAAAGCTTGGAAAAATTGAGGTTCGCCCAATGATTACTGGCTCAGGCGGTTTGACTCTTGCTAAGCATCTCGGTGTGGAATTTGTACAGGAGGTAATTGCTGTTTCTACATCACTTACTCACTACGCTCCACAGACAGATGTCGCTATCGAGCTTGGTGGTGAAGATGCTAAAATCATTTATTTTGAAAACGGAAATGTTGAACAGAGAATGAATGGTATTTGTGCCGGCGGTACTGGTTCCTTTATTGACCAGATGGCCTCTCTTCTTCAGACAGATGCTCCTGGCCTAAACCAGTATGCAAAGGACTACAAGGCAATTTATCCAATCGCCGCTCGTTGTGGTGTATTTGCAAAGACTGATATTCAGCCTCTTATCAATGAAGGTGCTTCTAAGGAAGATTTATCAGCATCTATTTTCCAGGCTGTTGTTAACCAGACTATTTCTGGACTTGCCTGCGGAAAGCCTATCCGTGGCCACGTTGCATTCTTAGGTGGACCACTTCACTTCCTTGACCAGTTAAAGGAAGCCTTTGTCAGAACATTAAAGCTAGATGATGAGCATGCCATTGAATTAGACAACTCACATCTTTTTGCAGCTATTGGTTCTGCACTTAATTCAAAGGAAGAAAATCATCTTCCAATGGACACACTTATCGACAAGTTATCTGAGGGTATCAAGATGGACTTCGAGGTTGCTCGATTAGATCCATTATTTGAATCTGAAGAAGACTTTAGAGCATTCAAGGATCGTCATGCAAAAGCAGAAGTTAAAAAGGGCGATCTAGCAAATTATCATGGAAATGTGTATCTAGGTATAGATGCCGGTTCTACTACCACAAAGCTTGCTGTAGTTGGTGAAGATGGTACTCTTCTTTACTCATTCTACTCTAGTAACAATGGTAGTCCACTTGCAACATCACTTACCGCATTAAAAGAAATCTATTCGATTATGCCTGAGGATACTCACATTGTGCACTCATGCTCTACTGGATACGGTGAAGCACTATTAAAGGCCGCTCTTCAGCTTGATGATGGTGAAGTAGAAACTATCGCTCATTATTATGCTGCAGCATTCTTTGATCCTGATGTTGACTGTATCCTTGATATCGGTGGACAGGATATGAAATGTATCCGCATCAAAAATGGTGTTGTAGACAGTGTACAGTTAAATGAGGCATGTTCTTCTGGATGTGGTTCATTCATCGAGACATTTGCTAAGTCACTTGACTTTAGTGTACAGGATTTTGCTGAGGAAGCTTTATTCGCACTCAACCCAATCGACCTAGGTACAAGATGTACTGTATTCATGAACTCAAGGGTAAAGCAGGCACAGAAGGAAGGCGCCAGCGTTGCTGATATTTCTTCAGGTCTTGCATACTCTGTTATCAAGAATGCATTATTTAAGGTTATCAAGCTTTCTGATGCTTCAGAGCTTGGAAAGAATATCGTTGTTCAGGGTGGTACATTCTACAACGATGCCGTACTTAGATCTCTTGAAAAGGTAGCTGGTGTTGAGGTTACTCGTCCTGATATTGCAGGTATTATGGGTGCCTTTGGTTGTGCTCTTATCGCAAAGGAAAGATACGAAGAAAATCCTACAACTACTACACTTGGTATTGATGAGATCAATAATCTTACTTTTGATACAAAGCTCACACGTTGCCAGGGTTGTGTAAACCACTGCCTATTAACAATTAATAGATTCTCAGGCGGACGTTCATTCATCACAGGTAACAGATGTGAAAAGGGTGCAGGCGGTGTTAAAAATAAGGAAAACATCCCTAACCTTTACGAATATAAATACAATCGATTATTTGATTATGAACCATTATCAGAAGAGGAAATGACTCGTGGTACAGTTGGTATTCCTCGTGTTCTTAATCTTTATGAAAACTATCCATTCTGGGCAACATTCTTTAAGAAGCTTGGATTCAGAGTTGTTCTCTCACCTCGTTCAAACCGAAAGGTATATGAGCTTGGTATTGAGTCAATTCCTTCAGAGTCAGAATGTTATCCAGCAAAGTTAACACATGGTCACGTTCAGTGGTTAATCAACGAAGGAAACGTAGACTTCATTTATTATCCATGTGTACCATACGAAAGAGATGAGTTCCCTGATGCAAACAATCATTACAACTGTCCTATCGTAACATCATACGCTGAAAACATTAAAAATAATGTAGATGAAATTACATCAGGTAAGGTTAGATTCTTAAATCCATTTATGGCATTCTCAAGCGAGGAAATTCTTACTGAGCAGCTCGCCAAGGTATTTAAGCAGGAATTCGATATTCCTGGTACAGAAATCAGAGAAGCAGCTCATGCAGCTTGGTTAGAGCAGGAAAACTTTAGAAATGATATGTATGCTAAGGGCCAGGAAGTTCTCAAATATCTTGAGGAAACTGGAAAGCATGGTATCGTTCTTGCTGGTAGACCATACCACGTTGATCCTGAGATTAACCATGGTATTCCAGAGCTTATCAACAGCTATGGTATTGCCGTACTTACAGAGGATTCTATTTCTAACTTAGGTGAAGTAGAGCGTCCACTTATTGTTATGGATCAATGGATGTTCCATTCTCGTATGTACTCAGCTGCAAACTACGTAAAGAAGCATGATAACCTTGATTTAATTCAGCTCAACTCATTTGGATGTGGTCTTGATGCCGTTACAACAGATCAGGTTGCTGATATTCTTACACAGTCTGGAAAGATTTATACTTGCCTAAAGATTGACGAGGTAAACAATCTTGGTGCAGCAAGAATCCGTGTTCGTTCGCTTCTTGCAGCATTACGTGTAAAGAAAAAGCGTCATACTGAACGTGAAATTGTCCCTGCAAATTACAATCGTGTAGTTTTCACAGAGGAAATGAAAAAGAATTACACAATTCTTTGCCCACAGATGTCACCTATCCACTTTGATTTAATCGAGCCTGCATTTAATGCAGCCGGATACAATCTGGTAGTTCCAGACATCCCAACACGTACTTGCGTAGATGTTGGACTTAAATATGTAAACAACGATGCATGTTATCCATCACTCATGGTAATCGGTCAGCTTATGGCTGCTATCGATACTGGTGATTTTGATATGAGCCGTACTGCTCTTTTGATTTCTCAGACAGGTGGTGGTTGTAGAGCTTCAAACTACATCGGATTTATAAGACGAGCTCTTGCAAAGGCTGGCTATCCAGATGTTCCTGTAATTTCTCTTAACCTTAACGGATTCGAGAAGAACCCAGGCTTCAAGCTTACACCTAGTCTTATTCAGCATGGCTTATATGCACTTACATTTGGTGATATCCTATTAAGATGTGTATATAGAGTTAGACCTTATGAATTAACACCAGGTTCTACAAATGAGCTTCATGAGCAGTGGAAGAAAAAGGTTATTGATTTCATTTCAAATGACAAGATTCTTTCTCATAGCAAGTTTAAGAAGATGTGCCGTGAAATGATTCGAGATTTCGATAATCTTCCAATACATGAAGATTTAAAGAAGCCTAGAGTTGGTATTGTTGGAGAAATTCTTGTAAAATTCCTTCCAGCAGCAAACAACCACTTAGCAGACTTACTCGAGCAGGAAGGTGCTGAGGCTGTTGTTCCTGACTTAACAGACTTCTTACTATACAGCTTCTATAACACAAACTTTAAAGAAGAAAACCTTGGTGCAAGCAAGAAGACTAAGTTCTATTGCAACATGGGAATAAAGTTCTTTGAGTGGCTTAGATCTGCAGCTAGAGATGAGTTCAATAAGTCTAAGAGATTTACTGCTCCAGCATATATTACAGACACAGCTGCTAATGCTAAGGAAATCGTTTCTCTTGGAAATCAGACTGGTGAGGGATGGTTCCTTACAGGCGAAATGCTAGAGCTTATCGAAACTGGCGCAAGCAACATTATCTGTATTCAGCCATTTGGTTGCTTACCAAATCACGTTGTTGGTAAGGGTGTTATTAAGCGAATTCGCCATGAGCATCCAGATGCAAACATCGTAGCTATCGATTACGATCCAGGTGCATCAGAGGTAAATCAGCTTAACCGTATTAAGTTAATGCTTTCTACAGCAAACAAAAACTTAAATAAAAAAGATGCTTAATATTTAAATAAAAAGGCTTCAAAGATTAAAATCTTTGAAGCCTTTAATTTTTATATATTAGATTTTACTATTCTAAACTCATAAGGAAGCAAATACTTTTCGGTACGATTTTCTTTCTTATAGTTGCCAAATACTATTGTATCACCATAAAACTCTACTTCTTTTACATTGGAGGTCATATTGCAATATACATAAAGTCTCTCCTCTGGGGCCTCTCTTGTAAATATGTATACATCTCTAGGGCCTGCAACCTTTCTATAGGTACCTTCTGTAAGCGCCTTGGAATTTCTTCTATAGTCGATCATTTTCCTATAGAAATTTAGTACTGAATTTTCATCATTTTGCTCTGCTTCAACATTAATAAATGATTTATTACTATTAATTTTGAGCCAAGGCTCTCCATCAGTAAAGCCAGCTTTCTCAGAGTTATCCCACTGCATTGGTGTTCTTGCATTGTCTCTTGAGGTATTAAGTACGAGTTTTCTACGAATGCATTTGATAATGCCCTTCTGTGCCATTTCTCTTTCAGCATTATAGGATTCTACATCCCTAAGCTCTTCAATCGAGGTAAAGTCACCATTGGTCATACCTATTTCCTGTCCTTGGTATATAAATGGCATCCCCTTCAAAGAAAGATTCATACCACACAGCATGGTGGCGCTTTCTCTCCAGAATTTTTCTGTATCGCCGAAATGATTTACACTTCTGATTTGATCGTGATTCTCTAAATAGTTTGCTGTGTAATCAACACTGTTTTGCCACTTATCTAATATTTTTATAAGACAATTAGGGTAGTATTTCTTTTTGTACCACTTTGAGCCACGACTATCAACGTCCATATGCTCAAAAAAGAATCCCAAATCCAGCTCTCCTCTATGCTCTGAGCATAAAAGCTGCATATCCTCTGGTGTAACTGCCACTGTTTCACCCACAACAAATGTCTTGTATTTAGACCATATTTCCTTATTGAATCTGGCTAAAAGCTCATGACAGCCCTCTGTATTAAGATAGTGCTCCATGCCTACAAGGCCATTGTTGGTAGCGCCATCCTCTAGCGATTGCTTGTAAATAATATTTATAACGTCACATCTAAATCCGTATATTCCCTTATCTAACCAGAATCTCATTATTTCGGAAACTTTTTCGTATACCTTTGGATTGTGCCAATTTAAATCTGGCTGATGTTCACTGAAAAGATGTAGATAATATTCGTCATCCCCCACCTTTTGCCAAGCGTCACCTCCAAAAAATGACTTCCAATTGTTAGGCTTTTTATTTCCATTTCCTTTTCTGAAATAATAGAAATCCTTGTATTCTTCATCGCCTGCTAAAGCGCGCTTAAACCACTCATGCTCGTCCGAAGTATGGTTGATAACCAAATCCATTATTATTTTAATTCCAAGGCGTTTTGCACGGCTTATGAGCTTATCCATATCATCCATTGTTCCAAACTCTGGATTAATGGCTGTGTAATCTGAAATATCATAACCGTTATCATGATTTGGACTAGGATAGACCGGACATAGCCAAATAATGTCTACACCTAGCTCTTTAAGATAATGTAATTTTGAAATGATTCCAGGTATATCTCCTATTCCATCCCCATTGCTATCGCAAAATGAGCGAGGATATATCTGGTAACATATAGAATTTTTCCACCATTTTTTATTCGATGCCATAACTCCCCCTAAAATAAAACTCTCCCTAATATGATAGTAATTGATTATTCCTATAATTTCAATTTAATTTTCACAATTCATTCACGATTTTGTCAAAAAATCTTAAAATAATAAATACTCCCTGCCGGAGAAATCAACCAGCAAGGAGTATAAGAGCATTTTGATATATTTTAAGAATTAACTAAATTTATTTTGCAAGGAGCATCATAATCTTGTTTGATCTAGAAACAAATTCTGTCATGGCTTCTGTTGAAAGTGGAGCGTTTGCGATCTTGGCTAAATCGTAGAGCTGTGCAGCAAATAATGGAGCATTTTCAGAATCTTTGTTATTAAGAATATACTGAACTAAGTCATTATTTGCATTGAGAACTAATGTCTCTGAAGCTGAGCCAAACATATTCATATCCATGCCACCCATAGCATACATCTTCATCATATCTGCCATACGACGGCTTTCCTCAGAAACTGTAAGCATAGATGAAAGCTCTTTGTTCTTAAACTTCTCTACCTTTACCTCCAAGCCCTCGTTGTTAAGAGCCTTTCTAAATACCTCTGTAAGAGTATCTGTAGTCTCCTTTAGCTCCTCCTCAGATGTCTCCTCAACCATTGAATCTGTAACATCTGCATCGATTCTACAGAACTTGTAATTCTCGTTGCGCTGCTCAAGCTGAGTAATAAATGATGTATCAATAGCATGGTCGAGAATAACTGCATTCATACCCTGCTCCTTGAACATATTGATGTACTGTCCCTGCTGAGCTACATCTGTAACGTAATAAACAGTTTTACGGTTGTCCTCTGGCTCTGAAGAAGCTTCTGATTTATTCTCATCAACTACCTCAGCCTCAACTGCCTCACCGTTTTCGTCTGTTGCCTTTTCTTCCTTTACAAGAAGCTCTGGAAGTGTAACGTAAGCATCGTTGATATCCTTGAATAGGATGTAATCATTCATCTTGTCGCAGAATTTTGTATCCTTTAAGCAACCAAACTTGATGAATGGAGAAATGTCATCCCAGTATTTTTCGTAAGACTCTTTATCTGTCTTGCACATACCTGTAAGCTTATCAGCCACCTTCTTTGTGATGTACTCTGAAATCTTTGTAACAAAACCATCGTTCTGAAGAGCTGAACGAGATACATTAAGTGGTAAATCTGGACAATCAATAACACCCTTTAAGAGCATTAAGAACTCTGGGATTACCTCTTTAATATTGTCTGCAATAAATACCTGGTTGTTGTAAAGCTTTATTGTTCCTTCGATTGAATCATACTCTGTGTTGATCTTAGGGAAGTATAAAATACCCTTTAAGTTAAATGGATAATCCATATTTAAATGAATCCAGAATAAAGGCTCTTTGTAATCATGGAATACATTTCTGTAGAATTCCTTGTATTCCTCCTCTGTACATTCTGATGGATTCTTTGTCCATAATGGATGGATGTCGTTTAATGCAACTGGACGCTTAACAATTTTTAACTTGTCCTTTGCTGGTGAAACCTCAACCTGCTCCTTTGTTCCATCCTCATTTTCTTTTTCTTCGAATTTGGCCTCTTCGTGAATCTCCTCGATGACCTTGTCAGTATCACGCTTGTCTGCTGCATCGATAGTCTCATACTCCTCTGGAGCATCCTTTTTTGAAAGATAAATCTCTGTAGGCATGAATGAGCAATACTTTTCGATTACTTCACGTGCTCTGTATTCGTTGGCAAACTCTAAGCAATCCTCATTTAAGAATAATGTAATCTTTGTACCAACCTGGTCCCAATCACCATCACTCATCTCATAATCTGTACCGCCATCACATTCCCAATGTACTGGTGTAGCACCTTCCTTGTATGAAAGGGAATCGATGTGAACCTCATCTGCTACCATGAATGCTGAATAGAAGCCTAATCCGAAATGACCGATGATCTGGTCTGAATCAGCCTTGTCCTTATATTTCTCAAGGAAATCTGTAGCTCCTGAAAATGCAATCTGGTTGATGTACTCATCTACCTCATCTGCTGTCATACCGATACCATTATCGATGAAGGTAAGAGTCTTTTCCTCAGGGCTAACAAGCACCTGAATCTTTGCCTTATAATCAAGAGGAAGAGAACACTCTCCCATCATATCTAACTTTTTAAGTTTTGTAATAGCATCACATCCATTGGATATAAGCTCTCTATAAAAAATGTCATGATCAGAATATAACCATTTTTTGATCACTGGAAAAATATTTTCGCTTGTAATTGATAAACTACCTTTTTTGTTTCCCATAAATGTGTCACTCCTTTAAAATATTCTCACTAAAAGATATGATAATACTGCAATTTTACAAAGTCAATAAAAAATTAGCACTCATTAATGATGAGTGCTAATAAATGTTCAGAATCATGAAATAATGATATAATACAATTAAATTCTATTAGGAGAAAAAATATGAGTAAAGAATTATTAGAAAAATGGAGCGAGTCCATAAACACAAATAATTTTCCCAATATGCTAGGTATCACTATCGATGATATTGAGCCTACAGGATGTTTAGCTCATTTAAATCTCAAGAAGGATCTTTTAAACGCCAATAATATGGCACATGGTGGTGTGAGCTATACTCTTGCCGACACCTGTGCTGCCTATGCCAGCCGTGGTGATGGCCGAGAATATGTTACACAGCAATCTAATTTTTATTATATCAAAGCTGGAAAAGGTGCAAAATTAAAAGCCCAGGCCCAGGTCATCAATCGCAACAGGAGCATTTGTCTTGTGGATGTGCAAGTAACTGATGACGATAATAACCTGGTTGCCAAGGGCTCATTTAGTTATTTTTGCATCTCAAAATAACCTAATTTATTCTATAATTGGCATAACCTTTAATGCACCCTTAACCTGAGTGATTTTGGCTGCAGTAGAATTTGCCAGCTTTAATAGACTTTGAATATTTTCTTTATCAAGGTCTATTCCGTTTTGTAAAATATAGTGAAGTGCGCAGCCCATAAATGTGTCTCCAGCACCTGTTGTATCAACAACTGACTCCATTTTAATGCCTGGAACCTTTATAATTTCATCACCGCATGAGCCCATGCTTCCGTCGCCGCCTAATGTAACAAACACCTGCTTTGCACTAGACATTTCTTTAATCTTTTTATAGCCCTCTGTCATATCAGAAAGCCCTGTCATAAACTCTACTTCGTTATCTGAAATTTTGAGAATATCACAATTTTCCATTCCCCATAAAATAGCCTTTTTAGCCTCTTCTAGATCGTCCCATAATGGCTCTCTAAGGTTTGGATCAAAGGATACTAATATTCCATTATCCTTTGCAAACTTTACAGCCTTTTGAGTAGCTTCCTTTGCGCATTCTGAAGTCATAGAAAGTGTTCCAAAATGGAAGATTCTAGTATTTTTTATAAGGTCATAATTTACCTCTTTTTCATTTAACATCATATCTGCGCCAGGGTTTCTATAGAAAGAAAAATCTCTGTCGCCATTTGGTAATTTTTGAACAAAAGCAAGTGTAGTGCGCACCTCTTTGTCATAGACTACACCCTCAGTTCCAATGCCTAGTTCCTTAATAGTGTTTATAAGCATGTTTCCAAACATGTCATCGCCAACTTTACCTATGAAAGCTGTTTTATGATTGGCCTTTGTTAATAAAGAAAGTACGTTGCATGGAGCTCCGCCTGGGCAAGCTTCAAAAGTAGAATTTCCCTGGGCGCTAATTTCTCCTGGAGCCATATCTACTAAAATTTCTCCAAGTGCAACAACATCGTATTTTGTCATAATATATTATCTCCTTATCTTTGAGTGCTCTCGCGTTCAACTAATGTTACCGGAAGCAAGGTCCTTTTTGCAACTGTATTTCCTGAGGTTGCAGAAATGACCATATCTACAGCAGCCTGTGCCATTTCCTTTATTGGCTGATGAATAGTGGTAATAGGTGGTGTTGTCAATTGAGAAATCATAACATCATCAAAGCCTACTATCTTTACATCCTCTGGCACTCTGCGTCCTAGTTTAGCACAAACCTGTAAGACCTGCGCTGCAATTAAATCTGAACTGGCAAAAACACCATCATATTCTTTATCTAAATTTAAAGCGCTCTCCAACATATCATGGTAATCTAAGCTATTGTATTGTCCAAGACTGGTAGATACCTCTACATAATCTACGCTATTTGCCTCGCATACGCTAGCAAATCCCTTTGCTCTATCATCTGCTGGCATAGAGTTTTCTGATACACCACTTACATGAAGAAGATGCTTGCATCCTACATCTATTAAATGCTGCGCAGCAAGCTCGCCGCCCTGTCTATTATCGCATTCTATTGCTGCTGTACCATTTTCTGTAAAACGTTCTACAGTAACAAGCGGAATATTGCTTGCAGTAAATTCTTGAACTGCTACACCGGCTGAAAACAAAATTATACCTGCAACTCTATTGCTTGTACACATATCTAAGTATTCTTTTTCCTTGTGATCTGCACCCTTTGAATTACATAAAATTACCTTGTAGCCTTTTTTGCTTGCTGCATTTTCTATATTACTAATCATCTCAGAGAAATATGGATGTCTAATATGTGGAACAATAACTCCTATTGTATTAGTAGATTTCTTTGAAAGAGACCTAGCAACCTCGTTGGGCTGATAGTTTAATTTTTCCATGGCTTCATAGACTTTTTTTCTGGTTTTGTCAGAAATATAGCCTCTGTTATTTAATACTCTAGAAACGGTGGTTACCGTAAGATTGCATTCTGCAGCCACGTCTTTTAGTGTTGCCATAATTTCTCCTTTATTTCCTTGTTATAACCTAAAATCTCGCAATATGCTTATAACATTATATGTAAAAAATCAGCTATTTAAAAGGACAACATCCATAAATTTAGCTGTTGTCCTTAATAATTTCTTATGAATGCTCAATAGTGAATTTTTTTGTAACAAAATCAGCTTTCAAACGAGCGTAATCATCACCATTTTTTCTGAGAATAATAATCTCATTATCATTGCATTCTTCCATGATAAATTCACCATCAAAGGCTGGATGCTCATTTCTAAATTTCATTAAATCAAGAAGCTTTTTAACAACCGGTCTCTCTACCTCTGAATCAATCTCAGGAAGAGTGTAATAATGTCTATTAATATTTCTACCTACCTTTGTCTCTTCAAGAAGCTTTAGGTCGTTTTTGCCAGCCAGAAGACCTACATAATATACCTGTGGGATTCCTGGTGCAAAGAATTGAACTGCACGGGCTAATAAATAAGCATCGTCATCATCGCCTAAGGCTGAGTAGTAAGTACAATTGACCTGATATATATCAAGGTTGTTGTATGCTGCAGTGTTATATATCTTTTTAACATTTGCTCCAAATTTGAAGATATCTTCTTTTGTACGATCTATTTCCTCATCAGGAAGCAAATCCTTTACATCCACAACTCCTATTCCATCATGAGTATCAAGAGTTGTAAATTGCTTGCGTGGACAAATATCTAGCCAATGCTTTAGATATTGGGACTGTCCATAATAAAGAGCGTTTAACAAAAGCATAGGAAGTGCAAAATCATAAACATAATAATCATGAGAAGCTATACGCTGCTGCATAGAATAATGCTCATGAATCTCAGGAAGTAATGTTACGCCATATTTAGAAACAATGTCCTGGCATCCATCCATAAGCTCCCACACATCAGGCTCTATAAAGAAGCATGAGCTTCCTGCCACCTTTGTGGCATAGGCAAATGCATCTAATCTAATTAGGGCCATGCCGTGCTTACAAAGGGTTTCAAGATTGTCCTTTATAAATTCCTTTGCAGTATCTGATTTGCAGTTGATATCAATCTGCTCCTCATCAAAGGTACACCACACCTTTTCAGTGGTGCCATCTGCAAAATGTGCATCTACATAAGGAGCTCTAGGCTTTCTTTTGTATATTGCATCTACTTCCTCTTCTGTTGGCTCTCCGTTCTCCCAAAAATCCTTGTATCGAATAAATAAATCTCTATATTTACTATCATCCTTTTTAGCTAGAAAATCCTTGTAATACTCGCTATGTGCAGAAATGTGATTGATCATATAATCTGCCATCAAGTAATACTCGTCAGCCAATTTTTCAATTTCATCCCAGCGACCAAACTTACTATCAACCACGTGATAATCCATAGGTGCAAATCCCCTGTCTCCTGACGATGGGAAGAATGGAAGAATATGAATACCTCCTACCGAATCTTTAAAATGTTTATCCAGCACTGTTTTTAAATCAGCCAGGTTATCACCCATGCAATCTGCATAGGTAATCAACATACATTTATTTTCCAATTTTTTCATTTCTGAACTCCTATAAGCTTTTTTTATTTAACAGCGCCCGCTGTAATTCCCTCTACAATATACTTCTGCAAGAAAATATAAAGTAAAAGAATAGGAAGCATAGCTAAAAGTAATGCAGCCATAATTAATCCTGTATCAGTAGAATATGTTCCGTAAAATACCTTTGTGGCAATTGGAATTGTGTATAATTCCTTTCTACCGAGTACAAGACTAGGCAGAAGATAATCGTTCCAAAATGCCATAGCATCGATAATAGCAACTGTAGCAATAGTTGGCTTTAATATCGGAAATACGATTTGAGCAAAAATCTGGAACTTGTTACAGCCATCAATAGTGGCAGCCTCCTCCAAGGAAATAGGGACATTGGTATGAATGCTTCCATGGAACATAAAAGTAGCCATTGAAAGAGAAAATCCAATATGCATAAATATCAATGTAAGTCTATGATTTAAGATACCAAATACACCACCATATAATGATACAAGTGGAATCATTAAAACCTGAAATGGAATAACCATTGATGCAATCATCAATACAAATAAAATTTTGTTGGCCTTCCAATTGTTTCTTACTATTAAATAAGCAGTCATAGAGGACAAAATAATAGTACCAATTGTTGCAAAAATAGTTATAAATAATGAATTTCCAAAGGATCTAAAGAAATTCATTTTTTCTATGGCATTTGGGAAGTTTTCTAGAGTAAATCCATGCTTTCCTATAAGTGCCAGTGGTGCTGCAGTAATATCTGCCTTCACCTTAAATACATTAATAACCACCATGATAAAAGGGAATATAAATGCGATAAATAATATCGTAAGTACGATAATCATAATGGCGTGTCTTATTTTTTTATTACGAGCTGCTTTTGCGTTTTCCATTATGCCTGCACCTCCCCTTTCTTTCCAACATATACTTGAATTCCACCAATTATTGCACAAATAACAAATAGGATAAGAGCCTCAGCCTGGCCAGTACCATAATTTTTGTTGATAAACGCCTGATTGTAAACGTGCATAGCTGCAAGAGCTGAGCTACCATATGGATCACCATTTGTCAGTGAAAGGTTTACATCATAAACCATAAAGCATCTAGTGATTGTAAGGAACAAGCACTGTACAAAAGATGCTGTCATAAGTGGAATAGATATATAGAAAATGGACTGTGAGCCTGTACATCCATCAATTTTTGCTGCCTCAATAACATCCTCGGATACACTCATAAAGCCTGCTACATAAATGAGCATCATGTATCCGGCATATTGCCAAACCGAAACAATAATAAGTGCTGCTATGGCACCTGTCTCAGTTGCAAGTAAAGACTTTGCATGACCAGAAGTAATGGTCTCTGCTAATTCTACCAATGCTTTATTAAATACGAATTTCCAAACATAACCTAGAACGATACCACCGATTAAGTTTGGCACAAAGAAACCTGCTCTAAAGAAATTCTGACCTTTAATACCAGAAGTAACCATATATGCAATAATAAAAGCTACTGCATTAACTAAAATTACCGCAATTGCGGAATAAATAAATGTGCGTCCTAAGGACTGCCAGTAAGATGTATCTGCAAACGCATTTACGTAATTTTCAATTCCTACAAATGGTTTGCTGAGGGATACTCCATCCCAGCTAGTAAATGTAAGATATAAACCATAGACAAATGGCACTAATACAACACTGGCAAAAATAAATGTAGTCAAGCCTGCAAATATCAAATACTGTTTTATTTTATAGCTCAATGTATTTGTCTTCATATTATTCCCTTTCAATAAATGGGGCCTTGAATAAGCTTTATCAAGGCCCCTATTCTTCTTCAAACAATCAAATTAGGTTGTCACTATATTAGTGAGCAATTGGAGTTGCTGACTTGAAATAATCTACTACAGATGTAGCAACTTCGTCTCTTGTCATTGCCTCATCTAAGTATTTTTGCATGATTTCCTGACCTACTACTGTCATGTGATCATCTGGAAGATAGTTGTAGTTTGGTACAAGCTTTCCAGCATCTGCATATGACTTAACTGAAAGTGAAAGTGGATCTAAAGCTGATGCATCAATGTTGTCAAAAGCAGGAACAAGCGCACACTGCTCTGTTAAGAATGCATTGCCTTCTGGATCACTAACTAACCAATTTAAGAAATCAAGTGCAGCCTGTCTCTCTTCCTCTGATGTAGCATCTGAGCTATCAACAAAGAAGTACTTTGAACCGCCACCAACGAGCATTTCGTTTGTGCCATCCTCTGTGTTCTGTGGTACAGGCATGATACCCATGTTTTCTGTGTAGTCATACTGGTTGATTACTGACCAATCCCAGTTTCCACCAAACATAAATGCAATGTCACCCTCTGCAAGCATCATAGATGTCTCTTCACGATCTGCGTTTGAAGCAGAACCCTTTGCATAGTTGTAAGCAACTAATGTTTCAAATGTATCCATGAGCTCATTGTATTTTTCATTTCCTGCTAAATCAGCCTCGCCAGCAAGAAGTGAATTTACAAATGCATCTGGATCTTCCTGCTCCTCATATACCATTGGGAACCAGTGTGCACCAAGTGACCAATACTCTGAAAGAATACCAACTGGTGCTTCCATTCCACCAGCAACAAGCTTGTCTAAAAGAGCTTTGAAATCATCTAATGTAGCAACAGAAGCTGGATCAAAATCCTCACCTGTAATTTCTTTGATAGCGTCTGCGTTGTAAAGAATTCCTCTTGCCTCTACACATACTGGGAAGCCTGCGAGCTTTCCATTTACGTCGATACCAAGTGTAGTGTGACTAGCCCAATCTTCATTTGAAAGATCATAAGCATAATCATCAGCAAGTGAATAAATATCCTTTGCATCTACCATTGTAAGTGTGTATGGATCATTAGATGCGTATTTTGTGGCAACCTGTGAGGCAACTGTTGTATCTGTATCAGCATTGTATACTTCAACATGAACGCCTGTAGCCTTTTCATACTCTTCAGCCATATCTTCAAACTGTGTCTGAATTTCTGTTTTTGAATTTAAGACTGTGATAGAAACCCCTGTGCTAGCTGCAGAGTCCCCTGAATCTGAGCTAGAACCACATGCAACCATTGACATTGCCATAGCTGCAACCATTACTAAAGAAACAATTTTCTTCTTCATTACAATAAACCCTCCTTCATAGGTCATGTATTTGTTGATAATTGGATGATAGCCTATGCAATAATTTATGTCAATCGGTTGACATATAATATTTTACTTTAAGTGAACATTTTGTGAATTGAGTGAAAATACTCTTCTCTTATTTTGTTGAAAATCACAATATAAAGGGGATTGTAAAGAAATTAAAAATATGTTACTCGATTGACATATATGAGCAATAAAAAAGGACCTGCTTCAAACAACAAGTCCTTTCTCTCTCATTATTAAAGCTCAACTGAACCAACACAATCCTTATTAGCAACATAATAAATCTTGTGCTCTTCTGGCTTAATATAAATATTAAGCTCCTCAAGTGTCTTACCCTTGTAGTCTTTCTTGAAAGCTGCCTTAGCTTTCTTTAAACAATCTGCCTCTGAAAATTCTAATCCCTGATACTGAACTACTGCTGTAGTTGGAATATCATTCTTTGCTTTTGCTGCTGCTTTCTTAACAGTCTTTGTAGCTGTCTTCTTTGCAGCTGTAGCTTTCTTTGTTGCTGTTGCCTTTGCCTTAGTAGCTGTCTTCTTTGCAACTGCTGCTTCCTTCTTTACTTCTGTTGCAGCTTTCTTTGACACCTCTGTTGCTGTTGCGGCAGCAGCCTTAACTGTTGTACTAGCGTTGGCAGCTGCTTTTTTTACATCACCAACTGTAACCTTTGCATTAGTAACCATTTTTTTCACCCTCCTATTTTGAGATGCAAATTATTTTTTATTTTTATTAATAGTTATTATAGTCAATCATGTTTTGAATTACTAGTATATTGTTGCAATTTTCTACCTAATTTACAATAATTTTTGTAATATCATTTCATTTTTATTGAAAAATTACATTCATATCAAACTATTCAATTATTTTGCTTCAATTTGTGTACTCTTTAAACCTATTTTTTATCAATAAATAAAAAAGCGAATCCGTAAATACGAATTCGCTTTTTACTATTTAGCACTATAGTGTTCATTTAATGTTGAAAAAAATGTTCCACTAGTTAGTTCATCTGCATCATCATTTGGGATAGAAATAGAATCCCAAAGCTCTGTATTCATATCAGAGAAATATCTTTCCTCTAAATCAGAAATAATATCCTCAAGCACCTGCTTTCTTCTGTTATTAATAATGACTGTTTTGTTTTCTTCTGAAAGCTGCTCGTTGTATTTGTCCAAGCACTGGAAGAAATAATATCCTCCGTCTGCTGCAATGGCTCCAGATACCTCATCAGTATCAAGATTGAATACTACATCATCCACCTCTTGAGGATATTCATTTCTACCAAATGTAACCTGGTATGAATCAAGCTCTGTATAGGTGGCAGCCAGTCTTTCAAAGGTATATCCATAATCAATCATGCCCTGAATTTCATTTGCCTTTGATTCATCCTTGACGTACAAAACAAATGCTTCCATGACTCTAGCCTCGTCCTCGGAAACTTCCTCGTCAACTGAATTCATTAAATTCGTATATACCTTTTGAGCCAAAGCGTATCTTTTATACATGGCTGTAATATCTTTTTTGCGAGCACCTGTAAATGATTTTTCAGTGCTATTTAATGACTTGTAATACTCTGCTGCTGCATCCTCACAGGCTTCGTTTTCCTTGTCAGTAAGCTCTATTTCCTGCTCCTGTGCATATAGATTAAGAATGTATACCTTTGTTAAATGCTCCATTACAGAATCCTTTAAGCTACCTGTAATGGTGTCTGTATCAAACTCACTGGTCCATAGGTTGACACCGTCTACAGTACCATAAATGTTTTTTGCATTAAGCAAATATACCAAAGCTTCTTTTTTGGAGCATTTCATATCTCCAATTTTGAATACTGTATTTCTACCGCTAGAGGTGTCAAAATATACAACCTTGTCATTGATTTCGCAGCCCATAAATGAAAGTGAAATCACACAAGCCAAGGCCATCGATATAACTTTTTTAAATAACTTCATTTCTATCCCTCAACTATTAAATATCTACCATCGCTTAAAGCAAAAACTTCCTCAGATGAGAGAATTTCTGATTCATCCATACCAGTGGTATCCATAGCATCCTCGAGATATTCAATAACCTCTTTTTTATTTTTGCAGACAACTGCACATACATCCTCTAAAAACTCAGAGGCCTCCTCATAATCCTCTACAACCCTTTCTGGGAAAAGCTGTAATTGATTTTTAAGGAATGTTTCGACTGTTAATTTGTCATACATAATGTAATCTCCTTATCTAAGCTAAAGGAATAAATAATAACGTCCTTTACTGGAGTATTATATGCCTTTTCTATTGCATCTTTATATAGCTGTAATTGCTTTTCATATCTTACCACTAACTCTGATGCTTCGTCCACTCTATCTGTCTTGTAATCCAAAAGTACTAGGCCATCCTCTTCCTCAAAGAATACATCAATAATACCCTGGACTAAAATCATTTCACCAGAATCATTGTTGTCATCAAATAAATCCTTGGCTGTTGCACCAAATACAAATGGTTTTTCCTTGAAAAGCTTTCCGTTTAAGGCAGCCTTGTGCATCCTATTTGCTATGTCGCTGGAAATAAATGTACCTAGCTTTCGATGATTTATCAAGGCATTTTCCTCAGGAGGCATGGCACCAGTGCTGGTCATATATTCTAATTGAGACTTAAAGGAATTTTTATAATCATCCTCTGTAAAATCAAAGCATTCCATAAATCTGTGCATGGCTGTTCCGTATAATGCACCTGCTGGCACTGCATTTACTTCATGATTCTCATCCGTATTTACGGAACGCATAAAGGCTGGAACATATGCCTCTTCCTCATGAAACACAAAGGCAGGGGCTGCATCCTGATTAAAGCCAAAGGCATCCTCCATGGCCTGATGCTTTATCTCTGATACAGAGTACTTGCTCTTATAGCTGCTGTCTGATAGGCCTTCGTATTCGAAGTTTAAATTGTTATGAATATCTTCTCCAGCATTGTCATCTATATTTTTTAGCATATCATCTATTAAAAGCTTTGCGTGCTGGCGAAGAATCTCATCCTTTACCTCCTGGGTAAATAATTCCTGGCAGGTATAAATATGCTTTTTAAAGGAAACTCCTGAGGCATTTAAAGAGCGAATAATTAGCTCTAAGCTGGAGTTTGAATTGGCCTTTGATAAATAATCTAAAACACTGGAATTGGCCGAATAGGACTCGACTATATCTGCACAGGATTTGTCCTTGGTAGGCTTGATACAGCCAGTTATATATAGCTTGTCCACTGCTCTTGTAAGGGCAACATATAAAATTCTAAGGTATTCTCCCTTTGAGTCAGCATTTAGTCTTGCTCTAACTACATTACTAAATGGAGTCTTGTAAGTAATTCTAGTATTTGGATTAAGATAATTTAAAGCCAGTCCTAATTTTTTATCATAATAGTAGGCACCATTTTCCTTTTGAATTCCCCTGCCACAACCACTGACAAATACAATAGGAAACTCAAGTCCCTTACTTTTATGAATTGTCATAATTCGAACTGCATCATCGCTTTCGCTGACAGTTTTGGCCAGGCCTAAATCCTCATCATAGGTTCTGAGTCCTTCTATATATCTAACAAATCTAGAGAGTCCCTTGTAGCTGGTGCTCTCAAAATTGACTGCTTCATCAATCAATTTATCCAGGTTTGCTGTGCAGCCCTTTCCCTGAGGCAATGCACTAACGTATATACCATATCCAGTATCCTTTAGTACGTTTTCTATCATCTCATGAATAGGTGTATCCATTACCTGGTCTCTAAACTGATTTAGCAATTCAAAGAATCTATTTAACTTTTTAGAGCCGGTGTTTTCCTCATGATATTTAGTAATTGATGCATAAAGGGATTCATCCTTATAAGATGCCTTTATTTTTGCCAGCTCCTCTGAGGTAAAGCCGAACATAGGCGAGTGCAAAACTGCTGCAAGTGGAATATCGTTAAATGGATTATCAATAACCTGTAGCATTGATAAAACCGTTTCGATTTCCTCCCTATCAAAGAAGCCCTTTTCCTCAGCCACATAAGCAGCGATGCCTTTGGATTTTAATACATTAATAAAAACATCTGCATGCCCAGTAGTAGCTCGCATGATAATAACAATATCGGATAAACGAAGTGGGCGTAGCTCTCTTTCTCCTGATTCGCCCTTTGCACTAATCATATAGTCTGTGGACATGAGCTTTGATATCTCTGCTGCCACCATGTTGGCTTCTAGCTCATCATTATTTGACAGGCCAAGCTCTGCCATTGCATCAGAATCCTCTTCGGCTATAAGTAGCTCTGAAACATAATCATTTTCGTCGCCCTTAAAGGTCTCATCTCCAACCTTTAGGGCTGCCTTTTCATCATAGGAGACACCACCCATATCCGCCTGCATCATAGGCGCAAATACCTGGTTACAAAACTCTAGCACCTGTTTTCTACTACGGAAGTTTTTGTCCAGATCAATGCGAATACTGTTTGAGCTATCATCCATAGGATAAGTATTAAGCTTATCAATAAACAGCTGTGGGTCCGCCTGTCTAAAAGCATAAATAGACTGCTTTACATCACCTACAGTAAAATAATTGCTGCCGTTTGAAATGGCAGTAAGAATCTGCTCCTGAAGCTCATTTGAATCCTGATATTCATCTACCATCACCTCTTTAAAATGATTGGTAAGCTCTATTGCGACGGGTCTTTTTTCGTGCTCCTTAGAGTCTTTATTTCTAAGAATCTCAAGAGCCATATGCTCTATATCATTAAAGTTAAAGATATTCTTTTTTGCTTTTGTTTCTGATAAATTCTTGGCGTAATCCTTTGATAAGCTAATAAGGGCTGTGGCCTGACGCTTTACAAACATCATACAGTCAAAAAGCTCTTCTAAATCAAGATTATAGTAGCTCTCCTTGAGAGTTTTTAATTCCGATTTATATAAGTCTCTAAGCTCCTTGGCCTTAGCCAGTTCGTCCTCATTTAAGCAGGTTCCCTTTGATGCAAATCTATCAAAGGTCATGCCCTGAAGAATGGCTCTTTTATCAGTGTAGGTGTTGGCATCTCGCAAGCTGCACATCATCACCAGCTCATTAGAAAAGATTGTCTTATCCTTTGATCCACAATCCTCATCATATAATTTTACTAATGGTCGTAATCTCTCTATTAAATTATCGATTATTTTATTGGATAGAGTGAGCAATTCATCTATAAATAATGAAGACTCCATCTCATCTATAGAATCATAATCATATAGCTTTAATGCCTGGTCATACCATTCATTTACCCATGGAAAGCTGGATGCCTTGTCGTGTAATTCAAAGACTAGATTTGCTAGCTTTGAAGTGTTTCGACCACTGATATAAGCATCTGCTAAGAGCATAAAATCCTCATCAGCCTCTTCTAATTTTTGGCCTAATAAATCTGAGAACACCTCATCCTCTAGCATCTTCATTTCACCTGAGGTGCCTATTCTAAAGCCTGGGTCCTGGTCTATTTCATAGAAATAGTTTTTTACAACCCAATTACAGAAGCTGTCTATGGTACGAATATGAGCATTGTGAATCAATGTGGCCTGGGTACGAATACGTGAATCCGATATATTTTCCACCACCGCATCATCTATGGCTTTTCTGATTCTGTCCTTCATCTCTGCAGCTGCTGCATTGGTAAAGGTAACCACTAAGATTCTATCTACATCTATTCCGTTTTCTTTGTCGAGAATTTCTGTGATAATACGCTGTACAAGAACATAGGTCTTTCCAGAACCGGCTGCTGCACTTACAAGCATATTTTTGTTTCTTGTATCACGTACTAAGGTTTGTTCTTTAGTGAGCCCCACTATCTATATCTCCTTTACTCTCTTCAAGAGATTCTTTCATTTTTTCTATGATATCTTCTCTGCTACCAAGCTTGTCTAAGTCTCTAGCAACAAAGCCATCCTTTGTCTCATCGAAATGACATACGCTCTTAAAATCGCAATATCTGCAGGCGTCTATGTTTCCTAAGCGTGCAGGTGAGCAATCAAATTTTCCATCTATAATATCCTTTGCAATATTTGCCGCAGTAAGATATGCATAGTCTATAACCACGCCTAAATCATCTCTGCTAACAGCGTTTGTATTTCTATCAATTTCTCCATCCTTGTTAACCGAATATGGCACAATAGAAGACTTTTTGCTCTGCCCATCCTCGATGCCTACAGTGGCGTCATTGGCCTTTAAATCATCCTCATCAGAAGATAGAAGGCCTTCCATTCTGTTCAGCCTTAATCGCTTTTCAGCCACACCACTTTCATCACCATTTTCCAATTCTAGAAATTTATTTGCAGTTTCATAATAGAGCATTGCAGATGGATGTAATGCAACGTTTGGATATTTTTCCTTTAGCTTTTCTAAGACAACACCCATGTATATAGGCAGCTGAAGGGACAATCCGTGATAGCACTCATTTAAATCCATTTTGTGACCGCTGGATTTGTAATCAATGATTCTAACAGCCCTGTCGTTTCCCTCTGTCAGATCGATTCTATCTACCTTTCCAACTAGATTTGCAACTACCTCTTTAGATTCGTAATCCCTTATGACTGTTCGAACGCCTTCCTCAAATAGTTCTGGTTCAAACTCTCCACGTTTTACCTGTTCCGTAATTACGGTAATTGTATATTTGAGAGTTTTTTTCATGGTTTCCACAATATATTTTTGAGTGGCATCCTCTAAGGTAGCAACCTTTGCCATGGACTCAAAGGTCTGAGCAATGGCTGCCTCAATATGGGCATCAGATAATTCTTCTGAAATGGTGCTCCATTTTAAATTGTCTTCCTTGAGTGAGTTTGAGTATCTTTCCAAAGCATCATGGTAGAAATTTCCCATATCAATGCTGGATAATTGGAATTCCTCCCTCTCCTTTAAGCGAAGAATATAGGTCAAAAAATATCTATAGGCACATTCGCTATAGGTCTCAAATTTGGAAACAGAGCCACTAACTGTTTCATCCTCGTGGAAGGCTTCGTTTACAGCGAGCATAATATCCTCAGAGACTGTCTCTGACCTGTGTTCATAAAAAGCAGCTCCAATAATCTTATCAAGGTCTATATTTGAATCATTTTTGGCCCATGCCAATAGTTTTTGTAAATCAGCTTGCTGACTACCATTTAATGAATCCGCCCCATAAGTGGCCATGGTATTAATCAGCTCTATTAAATAATTTAAAGCGCTCTTGTTGGATAATAGCCTATCGCTAACTGAAAAATCGTCTAATTCCTTAACTGTTAAATCTGGGAACAGACGCAATAATAAATCTACTAAATAGGATTTATTAACCCCCTTTCCTGCTGCATCTACTCTAGGATAGGTAATAAAAAGCTTTTCTGATGGCTTTGTCAGCATCAGGTATAGATAAAATCTCTGTCTAAAGGCCTTTTGTCTATCAGATGGAGCCATCTCAAAGCCTGCATCTAAAAGCTGTTCCCTTTCTAGCTGAGACAGGATACCGCCATTTTCCACCTTCATAGGTATGGCATCGTCACTGGCCCCTAGGCAAAACAGTACCTTTACATTTGATAAACGAGTACGCTCAATATCACCTAAGATGACGCTGTCATTTGCAGGTGGGATAACGCCAATGGAAGCTGCGCTAAGCCCTGCCTTGTATATTTCATGGAATTGCTCTAAAGGAATAATCTCATCATCTAATATACCTACCATCTTGTCTAATATATCCATGATAACTGTGTATATCTGACTATATTCCTTGGCCACAACTGCATGTCCTAATTCCTCATGCATCAACTGTCGCGTTTTTATCTGGGCCTCACAATTAAATGAAATAATAAGATCATATAAGGCCATAGCTATTTCTCTAACGCTAGAGTCCTTTTTTATAGCCTTGTCCATCTTTATAAATGGACCGATAAAGCCTTCTCTAATTTGATTTACGCGAAGTAAATCTGCATCCTCTGAATATGAATTTGAGCGAATCGCAAATGGGTGGAAATACTTCTTTTTTCCTTTTATGCCTGTTGAAAGGATATAATTTTCCAAATAATCAATATCCTCAACTGGTATATTGCACAGGCCAGAGCGTAAAAATCTAAATACATCCTCTCGCCTAAATTGATTTTCAAATATATCAAAAACAGCATCCACTGCTTCCACAAATGGATGGAATAATATCTCTGTTTTGGCATCCACAAAGTATGGAATCTTATACTCGCTAAAAATACCTGCCACCAAATATCTATAGCTTTCTAGATTTGGGCAGACTATAGCTATGTCCTTATAGTGATAGCCATTTCTAATAAGCTTTTCGATTTGGATGGCTGTAAAGGTAAGCTCGTCACGCAATGATCTAAGACTATAAATTCCTATAGCCTCGTTGGCAGAAGCCTCCCCCCTGTATTTGTTGTATTTATCTCTAAAGATATTTTGCTCTAAATGAGAAAGAACCGCACTGTTTGACAGCCATCCCTTGCCTGCATCAATAAGCACTGGCTCATTGATCTCAACCTGTGCTCGCTTTGCTATTAAAGACATCTTTATAGCAAATTCTGAAGACATGGCAAACAAGGCATCATCTGGTGCCTTCTCAAAAATAGGAACAGAAATGTCCTGAGTGATTGTAACTGCCACCTCGTCTGATAGCTGTAGCATATGCTCAACTAGCTGATACTGAATAGGTGTAAAACCTGTAAATCCATCTAAGACAATAGTGGAGCCATTTACAATCTCAGAGCTATCAATCACTGTATTTAATGTGGATAGAATAGATTCTGTGGTAACGAATTTACCATCAATAAATTCTAGAAACGCCTCATACATTACCAATAAATCTGAAGCCTTTCTCCTAAAGCTCTCAGACATAATAGGAAGAGCTATCATCTCTTTAAGCTTTTCTGGAGTAATATTATACTGTGTCATTTCGGAAATCAAAGACTTTACCTGGGTGATATAGCTAATACGAGTCATATTGGATCTAAGAGCACCCAATTTTTCTATATTGTCATCCACAAGCTTTCTGATAACCAGGGATTTGCCTGTATCGTCAAGAACTGAATGCACTCCCACTCCCAGCTCTTCGAAAATACGATATGCCAATCTGTTAAAGGAAAGGACATCAATATTCATAATGCTGTGATGTGGATGCATAGCAACAAGAAGTCGCTGAGTGGACATGGTGTACTGCTCTGGAACAATGACTAGATAATTTTTATCCTTGTGAGCCATAGCCTCCTCGATAATACGATTGTAGATATGAGTGGATTTACCACTACCTGAACTGCCAATGATTAATGAAAGTGACATTTTATTCTCCTAATAAAAAAATAAAAGCGACTGCATTTCATAGAAATACAATCGCTTTATATTATACCTTAAAACTAGTTTTGAGGGAACATTCCCCTAAGCATTGTGGCCATTGCGCCTGTTCTAGAACGCTCATAGGCTTTGCCCTTTAAATACAGCTCAGCCACATTTATATTTTTGATTTCACTAACATCTACAGAATAGATATCCTCATCTAATACTGCCAAATCGCAGCTCTTTCCAATTTCAAGAGTTCCTCTTTCATTTTCATCAAACGAAGAATATGCCCCGTAAAATGTGGCCATTCGAAGTGCATCAGTAACGGAAATAGATTCCTCACTGGTTGGATTGTTGCAGGCTGCTGCAATCCATTCAATTGGGTTAGGATCAATCTGTGGTGCACCTGAACAGAAGCAAATCTTTACTCCCATTTCACTTGCTGTAAGTAGAGGATTAATCTTGCTAACTCTTTCTTTTCCAATAATCTTATTGAAAAATTCTATGGTTCCATCTATGTGAGTAATTCCATTAGGCTGAACCGCTAACATAATTCCATACTTAGCACAGGTTCTAAGACCGCTAACCGTAGGCAGTGTAGCGTATAAAATCATGTGTCTATGGTTATATCTAGGATAATCCTCTAAGGCTGTAGCAAGTGCTCTTGTTGCCTGGTCAAAGGCTGCATCTCCAACTGCATGAAGAGCTATCTGGTATCCCGCCCTATTTGCCTCTATACAGAATTTTTCTACGTCCTGATCATTAAAGTATGAAACACCTTTATTTGTTACCACATTATAATCATCTAAAAGTGACGCATCCAAGCTGGAGAAATTGCCATCCAAATTAGCAAATACTACACGACTCATATCCTTTTTTGATGAGCGAAGAAAATCGCTGGTCTGATAAGATACTCGCACCTGCATGCCATTATCTAGTCCCTTGGCAACTGATTTTTCCATGTCAAAATCATAGTCACGTATAAATCCAAGTCCACTGGAAGAATTAATCATGCCTATGCCCTTGCTGGCAAAGAAGTCTGCACTTTCCACCATAGATTCAATAACTCGTCTTGTGGATAATCCCTTTGAAATAAGCTCAGAAACCACCATAAATGCTTCCTGAGACATCTCTCCTGTAAGCTCATTGTAGCCTCGAAGGGTGCAGGCTTTACCTTTGATTTGCTCTATAAATGCTGTGTTTACAACTCCAGAATGTGCATCATGCTTTATAACGCACATTGGCTTGTCAGGGCATATATTGTCGAGCTGCTCTCTAAGCAATAAATGACCTTCTGTAACAGCATATTCAGACGCTCCAAATCCCACAATAATATTCTCTCTGCTATTGTCCGCATATTCCTTTAGACTCTCAAGAATCTTGGCATTTGACTCCGTATCATTGATAGGAAATAGCTTGTGTAGTACCGAAAAGCCAGAATAATGCATGTGAGAATCCACAAAGGCTGGAATAACAACATTCTTGCCTAATTCTATCGGTGGAACAATTCCATATTGTTCTGGCAGCTCATCTCCAATGTAGGCAATTCTACCCTCTCTTTCCACCAAATAATTAGCAACTGTATTCTTGTCATCGCATGTTATTATTTTTCCATGAAAAACTTGCATCTTTCCCTCCTAATACTTTGTTATTTTGTAGTAGGTCTAATTATATGTCTTGGTATACCATCAACCATGATAGGTGAAACATCGCCCTGAATTAATGGTCTAACATATGTAATAAATGCTTCTGTAACATGAGCACCATCATGGGTAATCCAATTACGTGGCACCAGCTTTTCATCATTTGCAATCTTGTGTACATCCTTTACTTCTGTGCTGCACTGGTATGGATCATCAGATAATCTAGACAGTGTAACCATTTTTCCTGTATCACCTTCGTCTGCTGCAAGCACTGCAGCACCACCAACCTGATATGCCTCTAAAATATCAACTCTTGATGCTAAATGTGATCCAGCTCTTTGAAGTGTTGATAATTCGATTGCTCTGGTTTTGCAGCCTACCTTTGCACGAATATAGTTGCAAAGATATGCAGCTGTACCTGTAAGCTGTTTATGGTTAAATGCATCTACGAATTCAACATTGTCACTGTATTCGCATACATATTTACCCTCTTTTGTATGTATTCCCTCTGAGATACATACGACTACTGATGGCTTTGTTTCCAAAAGCTTTACAACTCTTTCTCTAAATTTATCAATATCAAAATCTACCTCTGGAAGATAAATCAAATCAGGACCGCCGCAATCCTCACCCTTGGCAAGAATAGATGCGCCTGTAAGCCATCCAGCATTTCTACCCATAATTTCTACAATAGTAACTAAGCCTTTGTCATATTCAAGGCAGTAGCTATCGCGAATTATCTCTTTTACCGATGTACCTATATATTTAGCTGCACTACCATAGCCTGGTGTATGGTCAGTAAGAGCTAAATCATTATCTATTGTTTTTGGACAACCAATGAATCTAATATCAGAACCTGTTAGAATTGCATAATCAGATAATTTTTTGATGGTATCCATAGAATCATTACCACCAATGTAAATAAGAGCTTCAATATCAAGCTTCTTTAAAATTCCAAAAATCTTTTCATAGGTCTCCATATCCTCATGAATCTCTGGAAGCTTGAATCTGCAGGAACCCAAATATGCTGCAGGGGTGCGCTTAAGCAATTCAATATCCAAATCATTTTTTATATGATCAGATAAATCTATGTACTCCTCCTCCATAAGTCCCTTTATTCCGTGAAGCATACCATAAACCTTTTTAGCTCCACGATCTTTTGCTGTTCTATATACTCCAGCCAAAGACGAATTGATAGCCGCAGTAGGCCCACCTGATTGTCCGACAATTACGTTACCTTTCATCACACTATACCTCCCACTAGTTTAATATATTTAATATTACCACATTGTAAGTCTGACAGATAGGTTTTTTCTGTGTTTATTTTTTGACAATTTCGATTTATTCGTTAAATTCAGTCAAAATAAAAAGGACCTTGAAAAATCAAAGTCCTTAACTATCATCCTCTGGTAAATCCCTAAATTGGCTGGCAATAATATCGAAGATGCACCATATGCCACCACCAACTGTGGATGCCACGAATATTTTAATTATGTTTATGATAAGAATGTGGGCGGTCAGCGTGCCAGTCCTAAATCCTACAAATAACCAGTATACCGGTCTGACAAACAACCAATATCCACCTATGTATAGGCCAAGCACTGTGCCAAGAAGGCTAAATAAAACCGCCATAGCTTTCTTTGCATTTTCTCTCATATATCGTCTCCCATTTTTATTTGATACTAAAATGGTAGCACAAGCAGGCCTAAAACGCCACCCAAAAAGAAATAACAGATAATTCCTATAATAATAGCCAAAATTGCAGCTGCAATTACGTCTTTTATAAAGTGAACTCCACCAGCCACTCTGATAAACCCAAGGGCACATCCAAAAAACATAATAATCAGCCCCAGAGCAATAGATGACTGCATAACTGTTACTGCAATTATAAATATAGAAAATACATGTCTGCTAGGAAAGCTCTTACCTACAGTATCCTTTTCTATAATTGGGGCAAATCCATATACCTCGTATGGCCTAGGACTACTAAGCACCTTTCTATAAATACTAACAATAATAAAAGAAACGCCAGGAACAAGAATGCTGCGATATAAAAGTGTACCGCCATCCACTGGTATTCTCTTAAATCCATATAGTAAATATATGAAATAAATAATCACTGTACAATAAGTAATGGCCTTGTCCAGTATAATCAGTGCTGTAACAAGACCATTATTATTTTTTACTTTTTTATTAAAATCTAAGTAAGAAAAATTCATATAAATATTATGCGCCTATTAACGCTCCGTTTGAAATGTTTTGCATGATAGCATCTTCAAATCTCTTCTGAGCATCAATGATATCAGATCCCATAGCAAATGCCATCTCTTCGTATAGCTTTCTACCAGCTACATTAAGGACCTTTTCATCCTGAGCCATAACCTTTTTACCAGCGTCGATTCTCTTGCACTTTCTGATGAATGCTGTCTTTACAACACTAGCCATGGACTCAATAGTAAACTGCGCCATTGTCTCCTTGAATACTTCCTGTCTAACTCGGTCATTAGATTCATTAATAATATCAATATCACTGATATGTTCAATAATATTATTAACCTTATCTAAAGCTGTCACTGGACGCAACTTAGCTGATGAACCATCAACTGGAGTAAATACCTTTGCCCCTGCCTTGTATACAGGTGCCATGCAATAGTAGGTCTTTCGAGATCCTTTGCCCATAAGCTCCATGTCATCAATATCCTCGATCTGACAAACACCACTACCCTCATGAACTACATAATCGCCTACTTTAAAACTCATATCACACCGTCCTTCTATAACATCAATAAATAAGTACCTCCATAACCCTATATTCTCCCGATAGTCATATTATAACACTTATTTTGTTAATTAGGACACAGAAAGTTCACATTTGTTAATAATACCCACCATAAATTTGATTTGAGGTTTCTATTTTGTTAAATAACACAATATTTCTGACAATTTCACTTGTAAAAAAATAACCCCACTAAAAATAGCGGGGATTGCTTTTATAATAAAAGGGCAAGACTGTGAGCCGGGTTATGTCTTTTAAAGTAGTCATCTATCTAGGACCACTGTCGCCAATGGCCTCAAGCGTTCAACCTAGCGCTGGCGGGCCGCGTACGCGCTTTTTAGAACTTGCTTCGGATGGGGTTTACATGGCTCCCATTGTTACCAATGGGACGGTGGTCTCTTACACCGCCTTTCCACCCTTACTTGATACGAAATCAAGCGGTATATTTCTGTTGCACTATCCTTGGAGTTGCCTCCACCAGCCGTTAACTGGCATCCATGCCCTGTGAAGCCCGGACTTTCCTCTCCTTTAGATAAACTAAAGCAGCGACTACTCATCCTACCCAATCATATCAATATTAAATTTATAAGATGCAGCTGCCACCAATAAACTCTCTTACAAGTGAATTGTTTGGAATAACATCTGGTGCCATTGGCAAGAAATAATCCAAAAGCTTTATAAGGCGCTTTGCCTCAGGATACATTGGATGATCTGGCTCAATTGCATACAACTGCGGATCCACATATAACTTTAACACAGCCATCTCATAAATTAAAGCAGTATTAAACAAATAATCCGCTTTTTCCTGGAATGGGAAGATATACTTTTCTTCTCCACGTCTAACAGAATCCCACATTGCAATGGTATCTGCGGCCGATGTTGCTCTGGTTCTGGAGTCTCTGACGATTCTTCGAATCAGTCTACCATCAGTTGTAGATAATGGATTGTGTTCATCTATAGAAAGCTGTGTCAGCGCTGACAGATAAATCTTGTATTTTGATTCACTAGGCAAAGCGCTACTCATTTGGTCATTTAATCCATGTATTCCTTCAATAACAAGAATATCATTTTTTCCAAGCTGCTTGTAATTGTCATGATACTCTCTTTTGCCTGTCTTAAAATTGAAGGATGGAAGTAAAACTCGCTCACCTTTCAACATTTTGACCATGCAATCATTGAAGTAATCCACATCTAAGCACTCAATAGACTCAAAATCTCTTTCACCAAACTCATCTATAGGCATCTGATCCCGATTTAAATAAAAATCGTCTAGTGGAACAGGATGTGGCACGCAGCCTAGTGCTCTAAGCTGAGCGGAAAGCTTATGTGAAAAGGTGGTCTTTCCTGAGGATGATGGACCTGCCATCATTACAAATTTTACATCTTTATTGTCAGCAATTGTTTTGGCCAAATCGCCGATTTTACGCTCCATAATGGCTTCCTGGGAAAGAACTATGTCTTTTATTCGGCCATTTGCTATAGCCTCGTTTAAGGCGCCTACAGTAGGCACTCCCATGGTCTCGCCAAACTTTGAAGCTGCCTGCTGAATAGAAAATAGCTTCATAGGTCTGGTGAATTCAGCTACTGTGCGTGTATCACCATCTAGCTTTGTTGCTGTAGGGAACATTAGCATAAAACCATTTTCAAATTTTAACAAATCAAAATATCTAAGATATTTTGTTGATGGAACCATATAACCATAGAAATAGTCGATGCAGCCATCTAAATCATACACATTAATATTTGAACTGGTTCTATATTTAAGAAGATTTTCCTTGTCCTTCATATTGAAGCTATGGAACATCTCCTTTGCCTGATCTGTTTTTATAGAATATTTTTTAAGAACAATATCCTGATCTACAAGATCAAGCATAATCTTCTTTAGGTCTTTAAGATTATCCTCGGTGATTTCCCCTACACCCTCGATGGTGCAAAAATCACCCTGACCCAAAGAATGCTCTACTCTAAGATATGGATTTAGAGGTAGTGGATACATATCCATAAGAGCTCTTTGAAGCAAAAATACTACGCTTCGTCTATAAGCTCTACGGCCAGATTTATCAGCGGTGGTCAAAAACTCCAGAGTTCCAACCCCTGAAACAGCCTTGTGCAGCTCTGTAAGCTTTCCTTTGTAAGTGGCTAGGACAATATCATCCTCGTACTCACTCTGATGAGCCTGGGCTATGGTTGTAAGCATTACACCATCTTCATAAGTCTCTTCATTTCCGTTAATAATAACCTTAGCCATATTACTACCTCCTCCAAGTCTTACTTAATTGTATTTTTTACCTTATCAATCAGTTCTAATTGATAGGTTAATTCCCCTATACGTTTTTCAATAGCTTCGCTTCCTTTTGAAGTCTCTAATCTAGATTTTAGATTAGAAATAATTTCCTGATACTCTAAGCTATTTTTATTAAGTAATGTAGTTAATAATTCTGGATTATTTTTAATAACCCAAGGTCCATATTCCAATTCATAATCTTCATAGGAAACTCTCTTTGAAGAATCAATTTCATAATGAAGCTTTATAATTGGATAAATTTTGTTTTCCTCAGTGGTGAGTGTCTCATCATCAATCACAAATCCTGAATCCATTAAAAACTTTCTCAATGGATAATATTCGGACTGTGGCTCAATAATAATAGAAGAAGCCTCCTTTAGAACAGCTAGCCCCGCATCCATAATACGTTTAATGAGAGCCCCTCCCATGCCGCATATACAAATAACCTGAGCCTCATTTGCTGAGAGCGCAGCCACTCCATCAGAGAGCCTAAAATCAAATCTATCCGCCAAGTTTGCAGCAAGAACATTTTCCTTTGCAACCTGTAGCGGACCTTTGTTTACATCCATGGCAATAGCTCTTTTAGCAATGCCATTTTCGATCAAGGCCATTGAAAGATAGCCATGATCACAGCCGACATCTGCGACAGTATCGCAGACATCAACCATATCATATACTATTTGTAATCTATTCGATAATTTTATCATCTATTTATGAATATTTTAAGTAACCTTTACTGATCTAAGTAATCCTTGAGCTTTCTACTGCGGCTAGGATGACGAAGCTTTCTAAGAGCCTTTGCTTCGATCTGACGAATACGCTCACGAGTTACGTTGAATTCCTTTCCAACCTCCTCAAGTGTACGAGCCTTTCCATCCTCAAGACCGAATCTAAGGATAAGTACTCTCTGCTCACGCTCTGTAAGTGTTCCAAGCACTTCCTGAAGCTGCTCCTTTAATAATGTAAATGTTGCTGCCTCAGCAGGAACTGGCACGTTTTCGTCTGGAAGGAAATCTCCTAAATGGCTATCTTCCTCCTCACCGATAGGTGTCTCAAGTGAAACTGGCTCCTGAGAAATCTTGAGAATCTCATGAACACGATCTACTGTGATGCCCATTGCTGTAGCAATCTCCTCTGGAGTTGGTTCGCGGCCATACTCCTGTAGTAACTGTCTAGAAACTCTGATTAATTTGTTGATAGTCTCTACCATATGTACTGGAATACGAATTGTACGGGCCTGATCAGCGATAGCACGTGTGATTGCCTGACGAATCCACCATGTAGCGTATGTTGAGAACTTGTATCCCTTATGATAATCGAACTTTTCTACAGCCTTCATAAGACCAAGGTTACCCTCCTGGATAAGATCAAGGAAAAGCATACCACGACCTACATAACGCTTTGCAATAGAAACTACAAGACGAAGGTTTGCCTCAGCAAGCTTATTCTTTGCTTCCTGGTCTCCCTCTTCCATTCTCTGTGCAAGCTCTACCTCTTCATCTGCTGAAAGAAGTGGTACCTTACCGATTTCCTTGAGGTACATACGTACAGGATCCTCGATAGATACTGAATCTGGAACAGACATATCAATATCGTCTGAATCCTCTTCCTCTGATGCTAAAAGTAATGCATCTGAAGGGCCTGACGAGAAGTTTACATCGATGCCCTTTCTATCGAGATGAGAAAGGATTCTTTCCATCTGCTTTGCATCGATCTTGTAATCCTTTAAGAACTCTGTAATCTCGTAATCCTCGATGATGCTCTTCTGAGACTTTGCGATTTTGATAAGCTCAGCAACCTTGCTATCAAGCTCATCGCTACCAAATGAATCTACATCATCGTCATCATCATCCATATCACTGTCATCTGATGATGAACCTGACTTTGCGCCAACGGATGCAAGGAATTCATCCATATCATCATCTTCTTCTGTAACATCGATGTTATCAAAATCTGTCTCCTTGAAATCGAGATCTTCTTCTGCGATTTCCTCGAGAGATGACATATCTACATCTTTTTCCTCTTCAGCTTCTTCTGTCTCATCTTCCTCTGCGTTTGCTAAAAACGCATCAGCAGCTGCCTTAAGGTCTCCTTCTTCGATTAATTCATCAACTTTCTTCTTTGCCATTTTTAATCCTTTCTATAATGAAATCTCCAGGCGTTCAAGACGCTGTAGTGTTTTCTTTCCCTCAACAAGACTCTTTAGGTCAGAACCATGTTTCTGAGCCTGCTCAAGAGAGTTTTTCTTTATGCGAAGCAATGTTTCTTTTAAAGCCTTGCTTCGATCCATACTATTTGTGAGCTCACCCACAGTTGTATTGAAAAGGGCTGCGACAGTTTTTCTGTCTTCGTCCTCCATAAACATATCTACGATTTTGGCTGTATCCACTGCTGTGCCCTGTTCATAAGCCAAAAGCACCTCTGTGGCGACGGTTTTATAGACACCATCTTCAAAATCGTTTGCTGAGATGTAGGTATTTATCTTTGGATAAATGCTTGCATCCTCTACAAGCCAGGTAAGTAACAGCCTCTGTGACATCTTCATGCCATCATCAGCACGGTTCTTTTGCAGCTTTGCTTCCTTTGATTCTGTATTTCTATCTCTAGAAGTAGTGATGCCCGATTGTCCTAGCTCGATAATATATTTCTTTAAAGCATCCTTTGGAATATTAAATCTGGCTGCAACTGACTCTGTGTAATTTTCTCTTTCTAGCTGAGTAGAAAATTCAGAGACAATCATATGTGCCACATGCTTTTGGAAATCTGACTTTTTCTCAGGGTCTGTCATATCGTAATTTTTTTCAGCCATACGAACCTGATACATAAAGCTATTCTCTGCATTCTGGATACGCTTTTCGTATTCCTCAGCGCCAAGTGCTTTTATAAATTCATCAGGGTCCTTGTATGGACTCATGTTTATGATACGACATGAAATACCGGCATTTTTAAGGATTGGTATTGCTCTAAGAGCAGCCTTTTGACCGGCGCCATCTGAGTCATAACTCAAGTAAACATCCTTGACGTATCGCTTTAGCATACCGGCATGCCCCTCTGTAAGAGCTGTACCAAGCGATGCCACCGCATTATCAAAACCAGCCTGGTGTAAAGAGATAACATCCATATATCCCTCACACAAAATGAATTGCTCACGTCTGGTCTTTCTAGCAAAATATAATCCAAACAATGTTTTTGATTTGTTAAAAATCTCTGTTTCAGGAGAGTTTAGATATTTGGGCTCTCCCTCTCCCATAACTCGACCACCGAAGGCCACTACCTTTCCATTGGCATCGAATATAGGAAACATTGCTCTATTCCAAAACTTGTCATGACCACCTCGTTTTTCGTCAATGGTAACCAGACCACTATCCTTTAAAATCTCATCCTCGTATCCCTTGCTGCGAAGATACTTGTATAAGGAATCAGAATATTTGCTGGTACATCCCAAACCGAACTTGTGAAGTGTATCATGAGTTAACTGTCGATTAGTGAAATATTCCATGGCCTTTGTGCCAGCATCAGAGCGAAGCATTTTAAAATAATATGCTGCCGCTTCTTTATTTATTTCGAATAATCGACTTCTTTTGTCAGCTCTGGCTCTCTCCTGATAGGTCATCTCACGCTGAGGCAATGTAACACCACATTTAGGCGCCAGCTCCTCAACGGCTTCTTTGAAGGTCATGTTTTCATAGGCCATCAAAAAGCTAAAGACATTTCCACCAGCGCCACAACCAAAGCAATAATACATTTGCTTTTGTGGGCTCACTGAGAAGGAACCAGTTTTTTCGTTATGAAAAGGACATAAACCAAAATATTGGCTTCCTTTTTTTTGTAAATTAACATATTGCGAGATAACATCGACAATATCGGTTCTAGATCGAACCTCTTCGATAATATCATCTGAATAAAAAGGCATTATTTCTCCCTAGTTGTAACTTAAAATCCGTCTACTACCCATGCTTTTGGCATAAAGTATTCATTAAATTTAGTAATGCAATACTGATCTGTCATACCTGAAATATAATCGCAAATGATTCTTTCCTGAGAAGTTCCCTCCTCTTCCATTGCTCTATATCTATCTGGCAGCTCATTAAAATGATAAGTGTAATACTCGTAGAGCTCTCTAATCATACGCTTTGCTTTTACTTCCTCGACCTTTGCAATTGAATCCTTGTATACATTGGCAAAAAGGAAGGCTCTAAGCTCTGACATGGCCTGCTCTATATCTGGAGACATTTTAATCACAGGGCTATCCTGGCTGGAAATAATAACATCATGAATAAGCGTATCCAGTCTCACAGCTGAAGTCATTCCAAGAGTTCTTCGAACACTCATAGGAATATCCTCTTCTGTAAGAATCTGTGCTCTGATAGCATCATCAATATCACTATTTACATAGGCAATCTTGTCTGAAAGTCTAACAATCTGCCCCTCCGGTGTGGACGGATGTCCACTGGTCTGATGATTTCTAATACCATCAATAACCTCCCAGGTAAGATTGAGACCCTGACCACCCTTTTCTAGCTTCTCAACAATACGCACGCTCTGCTCAGAATGCACAAACCCAGTAGAGCACATGTCGTTTAACTGTGCCTCTCCTGCATGGCCAAAGGGTGTGTGCCCTAGGTCATGTCCAAGCGCAATAGCCTCTACCAAATCCTCATTTAATCTGAGGGCCTTGGCTATTGTTCTGGCATTCTGTGAAACTTCTAACGTGTGAGATAATCTTGTCCTGTAGTGATCACCCTGAGGAGTAAGAAAAACCTGCGTTTTATTCTTCAGTCTGCGGAACGCTTTGCTGTGAAGAATTCTATCTCTGTCTCGCTGAAACAATGGTCTAATATCGCACTGTGGCTCGTCGACCGCACGACCACGTGAATTTTCGTTGAGCGTAGCATAAGGGCTAAGTGTTTCACGCTCCATCTGCTCAATCATTTCTCGTATTGTGCCCATTTTTCCTCCCAAAATACACCCATATACACGACACTCCTATAAAACATATTACACCTAAAAAAAGGATTTCCTTTTTTTCTCAAAAATTTTTTTATATTATGTGAGGACATAAAAAAAGAGACTGAGGAACCCTCAATCTCGAAGTGCAGGAAATGGGACTTGAACCCACACGATATTGCTACCACAGGCACCTGAAGCCTGCGCGTCTGCCAATTCCGCCATTCCTGCGAACATTGAATATTCTATAGAATTTGCGCCTTTAAGTCAAGGGAAAGGCCTCATAAAAAAAGCAATTGTCATTTTTCACAGAACTTCCAATCGAACATTGAGCTTTCTGACAATTTTAATCTTATTGATATATTTTTCTTGCAATTTAATCTTCAGCAAGTATAATTAAATTAACAACAGAGAAATAATATTTACAGAAAGGGAGGTATAGTCCACCAGAGAGTTAAGAGTTAGTAATTATTAAAAATCTAATGAATGAGAGGTATAGACCATTGGGACCGATAATCAGGGGCGGCATCAATTAGGAATCAAGAGATTTCGAATTGGTGTCGCCCATCTTATTTATTCTATAATGTTTATATCGTAATCTGAAACAAACTCATCTGCTATACCACTAGTAACATATAGCGAATCATCCTCTGTATAGATAATCATATCGAATTCATCACTGTGATTTCTCCAATATTCTGACGCATCATCCAATCCCATAATAAACACTGCTGTGGATAACGCATCTGCCAATGTGCCATCTTTGGTGACAATAGATGAAGATATTATGCCGTTTTCTGCAGGATATCCAGTAGCAGGATCAATTATATGATGATATTTTTTTCCATCGGACTCAAAATATCTTTCATATCCACCTGATGTAACAACGGCTGTGCCTTCTGTATCGACATATCCTAAAATACTGTTTTCATCCAAAGGATTTCTAACTGCAATCTTCCAACTAGATCCATCTGGCTTTGTGCCTGTGGCCTGAATGTTACCGCCTAGGGAAACAATACCGCTGCATCCATAGGAATCAAATATATCCATAATAACCTTTGAGGTGTAGCCCTTTGCAATGCCGCCTAGGTCTACTGCCATGCCAGGCTTTTCCAAGGTGATTTCCCTTGTCTCTTCATTAAAGGATATATCAGAAAGATTGATTAACGACATGGCCTCTGATAAATCCTCATCAGAAGGCACCTGGTATTCTCCACTATAAAATCCCCATAGATTTTCTACTGGATATACGGCAATGTTGAAATCTCCCTCTGTACTCTCACCGATTTCCAGAGAACGAGCCATAAGCTCTGCTGTTTCCTCTGATAAAAAGGCTGAACCAGAGGCATTTAACTTGGCTATCTCACTACTGTCATTCGCGATGGAAAGCATGTCATCAATGCGATGTATCTCGTCTATGGCTGCATCTACAGCCTTTTGACAGTTTTTGCCATAGGCTGTAACCGTCATATAGGTGTCCATGGCAAACACATCCTCTGTGGCAGTTTCTTCTTTATTAGAGGATTGCGAATTTAAAGCTGTGCCATTACTAGCACAGCCTGTAAAAGTCGTTAATGATAATAAAACTATAAGTGATAAAAGCTTTTTCTTCATAATTTATAAATCTATCCTAGGTATTCTAACTAAAACTAATGCTGAAATAAGGCCAACCACAAGACCAGTGACAATACCAGAAAACCATAAAAGTAGCATATAATAAGCAATCTCTGGGGTATAAAGCAGCCACATAGCCACCAAGACCTGACCTATATTATGGAAAATACCACCTGCTGCACTGACAGCCACAAGGGAAAACCTTCCTGTCTTTTTAAGAAGAGCCATAACAAGCAAGCTAAGCACGCCACCACCTATACTGTAAGCAAGACTAGCTGCATTTCCAAACATAGCTGTCACTAAAACTATTCTAACAACGCTAATAAAAAATGCGCTTTTAAAGTCTAGCTTGTAAAGTGCTATCAAAACTACAATATTTGTAAGACCAAGCTTCATGCCAGGAACTGCAAAAAATGCAGGCACCAGGCTTTCAACATAAGACAGCACTAAAGCAAGGGCAATTAAAAGTGCATATGTGGTTAATCGTAATGTACGCTTTGTCATTATTGTGCTACTCCATCAAACTCTGATTCCTTTTCTGCCTCTGTACTCTTGATCATAACCACAAGCTCATGTGGCAAGCATACTATGGCCTCGCCATCCTTGCTGATGGTGCCCCAATGGATACAAAGCTTATCAGGACAATCTGCATCAGTAACAGAAACTGTAGAATCCTTAATAGTTATCTCATTATAATGGCCATCGTCTAGCTCTATGGTCTCTACTGTATCCTCATTTAAAGGATATGTAGCAACAGTCTGTCCACCTACGGCAACAACTACCTCGCTGCCTCCATTTCGAGTAAAATAAAAATAGGTAGCAATGATGCTGCCAATAACAATAAGTGCAATTATTAAAATAATATCATTTTTATATTTTGAAATTCTCATGCACCCATTATAAACATGTAATGGCCTTTGCGCAAATCAAAGATTATTCCACAGCTTTATCTTTAATATCTGAAAATAATCCACCGTTAGAATTCTCATTACAATAATTTATACACAAAAAAAGCAACCACCGATTGGTGATTGCCTTTAATGCGGAAGGCGGGACTTGAACCCGCACGCTCGCAATGAGCACAAGATCCTTAGTCTTGCTCGTCTGCCAGTTCCGACACTTCCGCAGGTGATTGAATTGCTTCATCACTCTGTCTGACGACAAGAAGTATAATAGCAAACAATCCCTACTACGTCAACGCTTTTTGCTATTTTTAAGTGTCGAACTTTACGCTATTAAATCAGACTTTTCTGACTAGTCAATCTTTACTCCATGTTCTAATAATGCCTGGTGCCATGGTTCATAACAGGCTCCCTTTAAATGCACGCCATCAGTGGTGTATTCGCTATTAAGACTTCCTGTCTCATCATCTAAATAATCATTTATGTTTATATAGAAGATATGTCGATTATCTGCAAGTGGTTTTATAGCATTATTTCTGATTTCTATATTTGTATTATTGTATAAGGCGTCCGAGTCACTCTTTTCTTTTGTAACATGCATAATGCTATTTATGAAAACCATCGCCTCTGGCTCTAATTCCATGATACGATTTATCACATCCGTATATGCACAGCTATAATCCACATCTGTTTTTGTACCTATTTCGTTGATTCCTACCATGATATATATCTTTTTAAATTCATGGGTTGATAACATATCCCAAAGGGTCTTCTCTTCACCATTTTCATCCTCTATCCAAGGATCATTTTGTATATTGTATATGGTCAATGACTCCTTTGCATAAAAGGTCGCCCTTGTATCTATGGGCTCGCAGTATCTTGATAGGCCAACCATTCTGGAATCGCCTATAAATAAAGCATCGCAGAAATAATCGTCATCAACAGTTTCAAAGGACTTTTCCTTTTCAGTTATTTTGTTTTTATATTGCACCTTTGTAGATTTATTATTTACAGTAGCTGCTGTCTGAGCTTGTCTAGGCTCTACGTAATATTTTGTGTACAGCTGATATCCATTAAAGGATAATGCTGAAATAATTACTGCAAATAATAAAAGTAAATTTTTTATTTTCAATAACATTTTTCACCTATATTAGAAACGTAAATACATAAATGGATTTCCGCCTGAATTAATTACAAAATACATACTAGCTATTGCCATAAGCAATAAGAGAAGCTGAACAATAATAGTATCCTTGTATTTCTTATAAAGCTTTTCCCATATTGGCAACAGCATGATAATAGCTGGTATAAGATAGATTGCAAATTTAGGTACCGTATATACGATATCTCGATGATTGACTGCAATTCCAACGCCAAAAAGCGGGAACAATCTTGCAAAATATAATCCTAGATTTTTAATTGAAGTAATGGCAAATACACCCCAAGTCAAAGGAATCATAAACCATACATGAAATCGACCAATAACTGCAAGTAATTTATCATTCTTCGAAAATACGAATTTTTCCATTAGAATCATTATAAACAGACTGCCTGACCAAATCATAAAATTAGGTGTCAGTCCGTGCCATAAACCTGTAATAAGCCATACAACAAGCAAGTTAATTATGGTTCTAAGCTGGCCTTTTCTGCTGCCTCCCAGTGGAAAATAAATATAATCTCTAAACCATTCTCCTAAGGTCATATGCCATCTTCGATAAAACTCTGCAACTGTCCTTGAGCTATATGGCTGATCAAAGTTTTTTATAAAAGGAAATCCTAGCATGATACCAATGCCTGCTGCCATAAGTGAATATCCCCAAAAGTCATAATACAATCTCAGAGAGTAGGTATATACCCCTGTCCAAGCAAGTGGTGTGGAGATACTTTCATATCCAATGGTTTTAATATTGGACCATAAAATAGCCAGATTATCGGCAAGACAGATTTTCATGAATAGACCAATAATAAATAGCTTTAGCCCATCTTGAATTTGATATAAAGTCTCGTATACCCTTGTTTTAAAATTTTTATTTTCTAATGGTGTAGCAAAGCCCGCTTCTATATAAGAATATCTGGCAATTGGTCCAGAAATAATCTGAGTAAATATAAATGCATAGGTGGCTAATCCAAATATTGTATGCTTTTGAATTTTCCCTTTAAATAAATCCGCCTGATATGATATTAATTTGAAGATATAGTAGCTAAGTCCTAGTGGAATCAGGATGCTTTTGTCCATAAATCCTAATGCCTTAAAGCTGATTAGGGTACCTATATTTAAAAAAATTATAAAAACAAATGGAATTTTCTTTTCTTTTTTAACTAATAAACCTACTAAATAATTAATAATAATCAGCCCTGTTAAAAGCCCAAAATATCTATAATCGTTGTAGCAATAGAAGCCTGCAGAGAATATAAACAGTGGCCATGCTCTGTATTTAGCAGGAACGATATAATACAACAATAAAAAAAGTGGCAATATAGCCAAAATAAACATTTGATCAGTAAATGTAATCATATATATAAACTCCAAAATGAGAAAAATCGTCTTTTACACTTCCAATTATAAAGAATTATTAAGTAAATAAAACTAAAAGTTTCTAAATACAGACTGTTTAATTTTTCTGAATTTTCTGTGTATTTTGTGTCATTTTTTAAATTTAAGCCTTTTAGGATGATATTATTAGGTTGATATTATGTCTCAATTTTACAAACGAGGTTGCAAAAAATGAAAAATAGAACCACGCTGTATCAAAAAATCATAAGGTATTGTTCAATTTATATTGCCACTATGTGTGTAGCACTTTGCCTAGGCACTCATTTGGTATATATCAATATTTTGACGGATACCTATAACCAGGAAATGGCCAACATATTAAATTACATGGAATCTACTATTGACAATGACGACCTATACAAATGTTCTGAAACATTACAAAAAAGTGCAACATATGATGAGCTTTATGCACAGCTAAATCGTGTTATAGAACATTTTGATAACATTCATTATCTCTATATCTGTATACCTAAAAAAGATCATGATACCTATAGCAATACTGTTTTAATAGATGCATATTCAAATTATGATATAACCTATGAGCCAAAGGATATTCTTGAGCTGGGCTGGACTGGTGGCGAAGATAAATACGCTGATGGTGTATTAGAAAAATATTATGGCGCCCTCCACACAGATGATATTTCATATTTCATGAGCAATAGTGTTTTTGGACATGATTATACTGCAGCGATGCCTCTAAAAAATTCATCCAATAAAAGGTACGCTCTATTATGTATAGACATTAATATTTCTATGGTAAATAAGAATATGCTTGTATTCTCAATAATAGATGTGCTTGTAACGGTATTAATTGGAATTTTCTTTACAATCCTGTTTTTAAATTGGGCGAAAGAAAAAATCACCGATCCAATCAGTAAACTAGAGGTATCTGTATCCCATTATGCAGAGAAAACTACCCGCTACAAGGATATTGGTCAATTGGTGTATGTGGCACCGGAAATACATACTAATAACGAAATTGAATCACTTTCAAATGCTATAACCCAAATGTCAGATAGTATTAAAAAGAATATTATTGACGTATATATTTCCAAGAATAAGATTTCTGATATTAAATCAAGTCTAAGCAACATGGATATCTTTGCATATCAGGATGCTTTGACCCAGGTTAAGAACAAAGCATTCTATGAAAAAACAGAGGATCGATTAAACAACGATATTGCAAATGGTATTGCCGCCTTTGCCATTGTCGTGGCGGATTTAAACGATCAACAGCTTATAAATGAAAAATACGGACATAACCGAGGAAATGAATACATATATATCAACTGCCAAAAGATATGTGATGTATTTAAGCATTCCCCAGTATATAGAATTGCAGGTGACGAATTTATCATCCTACTAGAAAATAATGACTATAACAATCGAGGAGCATTATACACTAAGATTATGGCAGATTTTGAGATATCTAATAATGATCCAGATGTAAAGCCTTGGAAACGTTATTCAGCAGCCTTCGGAATTGCAACATTTTCAGATGAAGACACCTGCGTAAATGATGTCTTCGAAAGAGCTGAAAGAAATATGTACGAACAAAAAATAGATATAAAAGCAGAAGAAGCAGCCCCATAAGGCTGCTTCTTTATTATTCTTTTGTATTTTGATAAGCATCTATTACTGTATAAAGCTCATTATTTGGGTCATCTATCATCTTTATCTCAGTATCAAGCTGTAATAGCTGTGTCTGATTTTCATCTCTCATCTTCCATTCAGGAAGACCTGCACCATTAGGATCTCCAGTCTTTGCAAAATTCACCCAATATTGCTGCATGATATCTGATAGCTCATAATCTGACTCGTCATATAGCCCTGGATGTCTCCATAGATTTCCATATGCGTATGGTATCTCACCTGCATGATAGTTGGAAAGCATATTATTTGTCTTTGTAAAATAATACTCATATGTAGGGATTCCCTGCTCCACTAAATAATTATTCCACAAATAATGTGAGTAGCTAAACCATATAGCTGAATAGGCCTTGTTCAAGGCTCCCTTTGATTCGCCTAAAGCATCCACTATAAAATGCTGGTCACGCTGAGGAGAATCCGCTGGAACCACCTGTGCCATGTCCTTTGCATACTCTCCTAAATCCTCTGCTAAAAGCTCCTCGTAATTGTCTGCTGTGGCCTTTGTACCAAGCAAAAATGCATCAGCTTCCTTGGCATTAAATCCATTTAGAAGAGCTTTTTCATGATTTGCCCCACGTTCATAGGTAAGATATGGCTGCTCCGTAATTGCGTAGCCGTCTACTGTCATAGCAGTCTGTATAGACGAATTGTCCAGTAGTTTCTCTGCTGGAATATCTCTAAGCTCTGCAGATGATGTAACTCCCATCTCCTGTCTAACTATATTGCCCTGCTCTATAGCATCATCATAGCTTCTGAAGGTATGGAATGGCTCGTGAGCAAGTATTCCACTGGATTCTGCAATCGCATAATTGAAAAGTCCCTCTGTAAGTGGTGAAACACAAAGGGCATTTACACTGGATGAGCCTGCTGACTCACCTGCTATAGTGATTTGGTTTGGGTCACCGCCAAAGGCTGCAATATTATCATGAACCCACTGCAATGCCTTTATCTGATCAAGTAGTCCATAGTTTCCTGTAGTGCCATTTTCAGACTCTGTCGCCAAATCATCCGCAGTATAATATCCAAATGTGCCTAACCTATACGCGAAATTTACAAAGATAACTCCGCGCTTTGCCAGATCCTCACCTCTATATTCTGTATATGAAGACTGACCTGTATTTAAGCTGCCGCCATGTACATAGAAAATAACTGGAAGTGGCTCATCTGTCTGTTCCTTAGGCGCAAAAACATTTAAGTAAAGACAATCCTCACTCATGCTCTCAACATATTCATCTCCAAACTTGACCTGATAGTCGTGCCAGCCCAAAATATGCGAAAGACTGTCATATAAAGGAGTTGATCTAGACTGCATAGCCATAGGTCCAAATTCATCACACGCTCTAGTGCCATCCCAGCTTTCAGGATCCTGTGGTTCTCTAAATCTAAGATCACCTACAGGTGCAGCCGCATAAGGAATGCCAGCATATACCTTTACTGAATGGTCCTCGTTGTACACACCTGTTAAATCACCCTGCTGCACATGCACAACCTCTGTAACATCTGGATTTGCATTAGCAACAGCTGGAACATTTTTATGAGGAGGCGCAGTCAAAATATAATTAACGCCAAACACCACCATCAACAGGCCAAATGAGAGCCATTTGTATCCTCTAGTCCACTTATCCCTTTTCTTTAAAAGTGCCTTTGCTACAAACCATGCAATCATAGCTGCTATTGCCACGCACCATCCTATCAAAACATTCTTTGATAGCTCTAGTATGGCAATATACAAAAGTGTTAAAAAAACAATAAAAATCGTATATATCATAGCTCACCTCTTGCAATTAATCGCATTCAATTTAATATTGCTAAATTAATTAAATTGTATCACAAATACACAAACATTCAAGCAAGCAAAATCGTAAATACCAAGAAAATGAATTTATGTTTTTATAAGAAAAATCTATAAAAAAAGAGCAACCAGATAACTGATTGCTCCAAGAAAACAAAAAAGCAATCAGAAAACTGATTGCTTTAATATGATGCGGAAGGCGGGACTTGAACCCGCACGCTCGCAATGAGCACAAGATCCTTAGTCTTGCTCGTCTGCCAGTTCCGACACTTCCGCGCGTCGTTGACGACAAGAAGTATAATAGCAAAGATATCTCTCTTCGTCAACACTTATTTCAAAAAAAGTTCACATTTTTTTACATATAAAAAATAGACATTAGCATATCTCTTTTGAATCTAAAATTATTGTAAATGGTCCATCATTTAAAAGGGAGACCTTCATGTCTGCTCCAAACTCTCCTGTCTCAACATAATAGTTCTCGCTGCGGCATTTATCTATGATATATTCGTACATTTCATTTGCCATATCTGGTGCTCCTGCATCTGTAAATGAAGGTCTATATCCCTTCTTGCAATTTGCATAAAGAGTAAATTGCGATATCAAAAGAAGCTCACCACCTACATCTGTTAGGGACAGATTGATTTTGTCATTTTCATCATCGAAAATACGAAGTCCCAATAGCTTCTTTACCATTTTATCTGCTATCTCTTTTGTGTCATCATCCGAAACTCCAATCAATACTAAAAATCCCTTATTAATCTGTCCAATCACTTTTCCATCAACTGCAACAGATGCTTCATTTACTCTTTGAACCACAAATTTCATGCTACTTCTCCATTTCTTTTCTTGCCATTTAATCTAAATTTTAATATCATTCATTATAATGTAATTTAAGACAGATTAAAATTGAATTTTAGTTAAGGAGATATTTATGAAACTTGCAGTAATTTACGATTCAAAAACTGGAAACACAAAGCAGGCTGCTGAATGGATTGTAGAGGGAATGAATGCAATCTCAGGAGCAGAGGCAAAGGCTTTTTCTATTGATGAGGTAGACGAAGAATTTGCTAAGGAAGCTAAAGCAATTGTATTTGGTTCACCATCATATATGGCCTCTTTAACTCCAAATCTTCACCAGTGGATTTTCACTAACGGTGGAAAGCTTGATTTAGCTGGAAAGCTAGGCGGGGCCTTTGCTACAGCTCAATATACACACGGTGGAGCCGATACAGTGATTCAATCAATCCTTACACTTGAGCTCGTGAAAGGAATGCTATGCTATTCTTCTGGAAATGAATTTGGTTTACCATATATCCATCTAGGACCTGTGGCAATTAACAATAATAAAGAAAGCCATAACGGCCTGGAAAACTACAAAGAGACATTTGTAATCTATGGAAATAGATTTGCCACAAAGGCGACTCAGCTTTTTAACTAAAACAAAACTCCTTTTTACCACCAAAAATGTAGTAAAAAGGAGTTTTTATTTTTATTTATTTTTATTTATTTTCATCAGGATCATGGACTGTTCCATACAATTCCAAATTGTTTGTCTGACGCTCTTTTTCTAATTCATATCTGTCATTTACAGTATTCCAATATGAATCCAATTCTGCCTCACCGCGTCTATCAGGAATATTGAACTCTTCTACAAGAACCTTTCCAAAGTAATCCGACATTTTTTCGGCTCCCGAAAGATTTAAGTGAAGGCCTCCATCATAAGTATCCTTATTCCAGTCTAATCCCATCTCATCCTGAAGATTTAAAAAATTGATATATGTAAGATCATTTGACTTTGCATAATCTATCATCTGCTGGTCCCACTCATCATACCAATAAGGATAGAGTGTAGGAGCCTTTACCAGGATAAGCTCCACATCATTATCCTTGCAGAGCTTTGTAAGCTTATCTAGATAATAATAAGCATTGTCACCGAACTGATAATCCGTAAGAGGTCGTCCCTCAGGAACATCCTCAGCTGGCTTTTCATCTACTCTCATGTAATAGCCATTGAAGGAAACCTTATCTCTATTCACAAGATAATCCCAATCATCTGCATTCAAATCACTCCATCTGGAATGGTATCTGAGTATCGGAAATACGTATTCAATAAAGTTTTCCTCATCAGTCATAGATGCATTGATTGAGCCCACCTTGCTAGATGACCATCGCATTCCATCAATAGTCATTCTGTTGTAGGCTTCATTTTGAGGCTCATTATATTTCATTGACAACACATTAAAAACAATGGCATCTGGATGCTCTAACCTAATGGTTTCCTCAGCCAGATAATAAGACTGCCAAATTAATTGCTGGGCGCTGCCACGTATATACGAATTGATACCATAATTGTTCCATAGATATACCGGTGAAATATTTTCATATAGCTCACAATCACCTATAAAAACTACATTATGGTCTGTAGGGTCATCATAATACTCTGATATCATGGCCCCCTCTAATATTCCTGACATGTATTTAGGCTCCAGTAGCTTTGTTGCAAACCAAAGACCTGAAACAGCCACAGCTATAGATAATATAACTGCTAAACTCTTTTTTAACATTGTCTACTCCAAACTAAAACTGATTATATATAAACTGGCTGGCTGAATAGCCTATTCCATAAGCACCAAAAATAAGTGTAGCCATAAACAAACCATACCATATTACAAAACGTATTGGTGCTGAGAGTGTAGCAATCTTTTCTCTAACACTGCCACTTCTTTGAACTAGGCTGACTCCCACTAGAATCAACATACCGACAAAAACAACAGCATAGTCGTAAACCGTCAATCCCATGCCTGTGAAAGCCTCCACCTTTAGCTGTGATGGGCTGAAATCTGTGAAGATACTACCAAACATCTTGAATGTAAGAGGTACATCTCTATAGCAATCAAACATTCTAAGGGATGACATGATAAGCACAGTACGAACTACCTGGAATAATTTCCATCCAAATGTACCTGCCACCTTTACCTTTGAATGGAACCATCTGTAAAATGGATCAAGCTCCTGGGAAATCATAATAACTACGAAGTTTCCAAGTCCCCATACAATAAAGTTCCAGCTAGCTCCATGCCAAATACCTGTTGTAAACCACACAATAAAGCTAGATAAATAAACAGGCACTCTCTTTCCCAGATTATTTCCAAGCTTTGCTCTGGACTTTTTGGAAAGCTTCATCATAAACTGGCTAGCTGAAATTGGATAAAAGATATAATCCGTAAACCATGTACCCATGGTAATATGCCATCTATTCCAGTACTCCTTTATATTCTTTGAAAAATATGGACGGATAAAGTTTTCAGTAACCTTTATTCCCATAGTCTCTGCTACACCTATTGTTATATCAATACCACCTGTGAAGTCTGCGTATAATTCCAAAGCGTAGAACATTGCACCGGCAAAGGCATAAAAGCCATTGTAGGTATCAGTGTCAGCTATGATAGCCTGCACCGCCACCAAAATTCTATCTGCAATAACCAGCTTTTTGAAAAATCCCCATAGGATTCTCTCGAGGCCAAAGGAAACTGTTCTCCAGTTAAATCTATGCTCCTCATAAAGGGTTTTGCTAAGGTCTGAATATCTACTGATTGGGCCCTGTACTAGCTGTGGAAAGAATGAAACAAAAAGACCATATTTAAACAGATTGTCCTGTGCCTCATGCTTGCCATTATACACATCAATCAAATATCCCATTGATTGGAAGGTGTAAAAGGAAATACCCATTGGGATAATCAAATCTACAAATGAAATTCCATTTTCACTGCCAAAGGTAGACATAATGGAATTTATATTAGCGATGGTAAAATTAGTGTATTTAGTAACTGCAAGAATACCTAAATTTAATAATAGACACGCTAAAAATATCTTTTTTTCTTTTGATTTTTCTGCTGCCTTTAGGGCCTTTCGTTCTTCTTTTTCATATTCCTTTTTATGGCCCTTGAACCATGTATCAAAAGCAATTTTTTTATCTGAAATGGCCTTTGCTGCAAAGAATGTAGTGACTGAAGTAACTGCAATAAAAATCAAGTATCTGGGATCTGCTATAAAATAAAATGCATAGCTGGCCAATAATAAAAATGGCCACTGCATTTTTCCTGGCAAAAGATAATAAATGACAAACACTGCCAGTAAAAATCCTATAAACTCATATGATGTAAAAAGCATTATTTAGTCCTCATCATCTAATTTTGCCTTAATAAGAGCATAAATAGCCTCAGCCGAATTGAAATTCTCTGGTGTAAGCTCTGCTGCACCAATTGTCACATCAAACTCCTCGTTGATTTCTGAAATAAGTGAAACAATGTCAAAGGAATCAAGTATTCCACCATCAACTAGACCTGTCGCTGTTGTAAAATCAACCTCTGGATGTAAATCTCCTAAAATCTCTAATAACTCTTCCATTTTTTCCTCCTATATACGGATTAATTTAATCTCGTCCTTTTGTATATTTTATTTTGTTCTAAAAAATTATGCTTCAAACATCTTTGTAAGCTTAACTCTGTCAATTTTACCATTTGGTGTAAATGGCATTTCTTCAAGGCGGTTAACCTTGTTAGGGAGCATGTAGCGAGGAAGCTTTGATTTGAGCGCCTTTATCAAGTCTCCCTCTGTAATGTCGCCCACGTAATAAAGTACTATCTTTCCCTTTTCTTTTGCATAAATGCATCCTGAAAGCTTGATTTCAGGAACCAGGTTTACATTTGCCTCTATTTCTCCCAGCTCGATTCGATGACCCATATGCTTAATCTGGAAATCTTTTCTGGAATGGAAAATCAACTCTCCATATTCATTTATATGACCTATATCACCTGTTCTATAGATTATCTCCGGATATGCGGTATTTAAAGGATTTTGCACGTAACACTCGCTGGTCTTTTCCGGGTTGTTGTAATATCCCAATGTAACTGATGTACCACGAATGCAAATCTCCCCCTGCTCTCCTGGCTCGGCTAGTGTATTGTCTTCCTTTAAAAGCATAATCTCAGTGTTTTTAAATGGAAATCCCACTGGGATAACCTCGTCGTCTGCAAACTCTCTTTCCACAGGATAATAGCAGCACATTCCTGTACCCTCTGTTGGGCCATAAAGGTTGAAGAATTTGGCCTCAGGCACGGCTGCTCTCCATAATCTAAACTGCTTTATAGGAAATACCTCACTACCAAAAGCAATAGTCTTTAATGTATGCGGAACCACTGTGTCAAAGGTTTTAAAGGCACTAATCATAGTAAGTGCTGAAACCACCCAGCATACAGTGTTAATATTATGCTCATTGATATATTCCACCAGCTTTATTGGGAACATAAAATATGAGTGTGGAATCAAATATGTGGTAGCTCCGAATTTTAATGTAGGATAAAGCTCCTTTAGGCATGCATCAAAATATAGGGGTGTCTGATTTCCAAAAATTGTATCCTCGCTAAATCCAAGTGTCTCAGAAAGCTGCTCGATATAGTCGATTACTGATCTGTGGCATGCACATACACCCTTTGGAACTCCTGTGGAGCCAGAGGTAAATACGATATAAATTGGATCTGTATCTATAGTCTTCTTTCTAACCATAGCAAGGGCATCTTTATTTACAACGGATTTTGAAATATCTGTAAATAATACAATGTCAGCCTGATAATCAAAGTCCCTTGCTATATCAACTGTACTGTCATCGCAGATAATCACTCTAGGCTTGCAGTTTTCTAGAATAAGCTGGATTCTGGTAGCAGGCATTTCACTGTCGATAGGTACATAATAGCAGCCTGCATTTATAACTCCAAAAAATGTAGCTATAGTATTTGGACTTTTCTTCATGAATACTATAACTGGCTCCTTATGGCAGCCCATATTAAGCAAGCCAGAGCCCACTGAATCCATGATATTTTTCACATCCTTGAAGGATAATTGTACCTCATCATCCGCATATGCGATTTTATCTGGCACCCTTTCCAAACTGGCATCTATATAATCTAAAACATTGTTTTGCATTTTTATTCCTCTACTTTGTAATTAATTTCTCATATTGAGGTCTGAGCTTTGCACATTTTACAACGCAGTCCTGCGCCAAAACATCTATTATATCTAAAACATCAGGCCCTACATCATTGTCTCGCTTTACAATCGAAAGCTCTGTGCAGCCTAGAATTATAACCTCTGCCCCCTTTTGCTTCAATTGCTTTTTTGCCAGGCAAAATTCCTGCATATCTACAGATTTGCCAGCCTTTACATCATCATAGATAATGCTCATCACAAGCTTTTGGGCTTCTGTATCAGGGTACAAACACTCTATATCATAATCCTTAAAAACAGTATCAAATAGCTTGGTCTGGGCTGTGCCGTCAGTGGCCATTATGCCCACCTTTTTGATATTATGCTTTTTAAGATATTCTGCCGCTTCTTTGATTCCATTGCTCACTGGCACATAGACACTCTTTGCAATCCTATCATGAAAAAAGTGTGCTGTGATACACGGAATGGCAATGTAATCCACATTTTGCCTTTCCAACTCATTAGCGATATCCACAATTTGTGGCAATGGATCCTCACTATTATTCCCCAATATAAACCCTGTTCTATCAGGAATTGAAGGAGAATTAAAAATAATCATCTCGATATTTTCTTGATCATTTGCAGCATCGGTCATCTCTATGATTCTACGCATAAAATATGCAGTAGCCATAGGCCCAAGGCCTCCAATTATACCTAATTTTTTCATTTTTCTTCCCTTTATTAATTATCACTATTCTCGTCATTAAAATACGTATATACGTTTCTATCATAGTTGTGAGAATGGTAATGTGCATCCGAATAAGTCATCAGCTCTTCATCTGTAAGATAAAATCCCTTAAATGAATCGTCTGTTCTAGGAGTGGTATCAAAATGTCTCCAGCCCTCTCCACAATCAATAACATTCCAGAAATGATGACGTGTGGCTGTAGGAATAATCTCAATATCCGCATTTTTTATTCCAGCCCTGGTTAAAAGGGCTTTACTAACAGCAAAGTAATTATAGCAATCTCCATGTCGATTAACTAGCCCATCATAGGCACCCTTTAGCCAGTCTCCTCTATCCTCACTCTCACTATAACCAATATTGCCCTTTACCCATACGTAAATAGCGTGAGCCTTGTCATAATCTGACATATCATCAGTAATAATCTCCGATAAGACCTCATCGGCTAAAGCATATACATCCTCTTCGGTATACTCCTGCTTTACAACACTAACAGTACCTGTGGCTGTGGCCACATTTCCAAATACATCTGTAGCAGTGTAGGTAACTGTATAATCTCCAACTGTATTTAAATCCACCTGAGAGGAATCCACAGTTAGCTCTACCTCATAATCTGAATCATCCACTGCTACCACGTCCTTTTTGTAGCTGACGCTGCTGCCTAAATAGACTGTTTTATCTAATTCGCCTTCTATTGTAGGTGGGGTGGTGTCGTATTCATCCACCAAATACAACGTAGTGCTCTCCACTGTCTGATTGCCCGAGGTATCCTTTGCTACAATATCTATATTCTTTTTCCCAACAGAGCTAAAATCAGGCGACCCATAAAATGACACCTGTACCTGAGTTAAATCATTGCAGCTTACAACAAAATCATCCACACTAGGAAGCTCCGTCATCACACGTACTAGAGGCTGCAGCTCTAGTGTGGGAGGGGTGGTATCCTGTACAGTAATCACAGCATCATACTTGTAAATACCAGACTGCAGCTTTACCGGATAATCTCCTGGTGTCATCAAATCAAATTCTGGCTCTCCAATAAAATCAATGCTTTTATTAGAATCCTTTAGAAAATCACTGGCCTCTACCAGATTGCCAAGCTCCACCACCAAATCACCGTATATACGATTCGTATAGTCATAATAAAAATAGGCGCCCATCGCCGCAGAAGCTATAAAAATAGCTACTGTCACCACAATGAATCGCCTATTTGATCTTCTTCGCCTATTTTTCTTTGTTTTCATACAAACCGTTCTCCCGAGCACGCCTTACGCAGCTCAAGAAATATTTTAGCAATACACTACTCTATAGTCAAATAAGATAGATTATTTTAGAAGAGTATTTAAAATGCCCCTAAAGAGCTGTGCACCGGTGTTACCTCCAAGAGTTTGACCGAATTTGCCACCGATTTGTTTTCCGATAGTTTTTCCTACCTCACGGCCCACTGTACCTGCCACTGTTGTTCCAACAGATTTTACAGCACGCTTCTTTCTATTTGCTTCTTTTGTGGCTTCACGTTCTGCCGCCTTAGCTGCAGCTGCCTCCTCCTTTTGCTGAGCCTTTTGAGCTGCGGCTTCTTCCTTTGCAGCTGCCTCTGCCTCTGCCTTTTCTACGCCCATTCTAGCAAGAAGCTCATATGCTGATTCTGGGTCTACCGCATTTGCGTATTTTGAATATAAAACATTTGATTTTATTGCATTATCTCTGGCGCCATCATCTAGGCTGCCGGCCGTGGAGGCTGGTGCAATTATCTTTACCCTTTCTGCAATGCTAGGTGTTCCATCCTCCTGTAAAAATGAAACAATAGCCTCTCCAATGCCTAGCGCTTCTATTGCCTCAGCTGTATCAAAATCAGGATTTTCTCTAAATGAATCTGCCGCAGCCTTTACTGCCTTTTGGTCAGATGGTGTATATGCATGTAAAGCATGCTGTATTTTATTTCCAAGCTGTGCCAACACACCGTCTGGAATATCTCTAGGGTTTTGAGTGATAAAATATACGCCAATTCCCTTTGAACGGACCAGCTTTACTACCTGCTCGATTTTATCTAGAAGGGCACCTGGTGTGTCCTTGAATAATAAATGGGCCTCGTCAAAGAAAAATACCATCTTAGGCTTATCCAAATCTCCTACCTCTGGTAGTGTTTCAAATAATTCTGACAACATCCAAAGAAGGAATGTGGAATATAGCACTCCATTGTTTATCAGGCTTTGGCTATCCAATATATGAATCATTCCTTTGCCATTTTGGCCTGTAGTAAACCAATCTCTAATATCAAGTGCTGGCTCTCCAAAGAAAGTCTCACCGCCAGCCAACTCTAGAGCTACCACTGCTCTTTGAATGGCTCCAATACTTTGAGGACTCATTTTGCCATATTCTGCGGCAAAATCCTTGCTGTTTTCAGACACATAATTAAGCATAGCTTTCAAGTCCTTTATATCTATAAGAGCTAGATTACTGTCATCTGCAATTTTAAATACAATTGTAAGAATGTCACTTTGTAGATCGTTTAATCCTAGTATTCTTGAAAGTAATGTTGGTCCCATTTCTGTAATGGTGGTGCGGATTTGGATTCCCTTTTTTCCGTACAAATCCCATAGTGTAGTAGGGTATCCGCCTGCTGCCAGGCCTGCCACATCTCCCTTTACATCCGCAAGAAAAACAGGCACCCCTAAATCAGAAAAGCTCTCCGCTAAAGCCTTTAGCGTATAAGTCTTTCCTGTACCAGTGGCGCCTGCTATCAGGCCATGTCTATTTGCCTTATTGGGAAACAAATAAACTGGCTCGTTTGACTGTGTATTAGCTACTAAAATCTTACCATCCTTAACCATAAACCCCTCCTTGAATACAAATCATTCTATAATCAATTTTATCATAGACATAAATTGAATTCTATTGCTTATCCTACAGCGATATAAATGCTGCTAAACTCCCCCTGTTTGCTCCCATAATTCTATGAGAATAAAATAAATCAGGATTACATCTGGTACAGTAATCCGTAATTTCGATATTTTCTTCTGGCACTCCCGCCTCTAAAAATACCTGATGGCATGCCTCCCATAAATCCAGCATGTATTTATCCTGATCATCAGGATTAAAAGTAGATGGACGAAGCAGGTATTTATCTGCCTTTTCACCAAAGGCTTTTCTAAACTCATTTGCCACATCTACACTTACTTCATAGCAGTTCTTGCAAATGCTAGGTGCGACCCCACAAATAATATCCTTTGGCTCGCATCCAAAGACCTCATGCATTTTTTCTATTGTAGCCTTACCTATCTTTCCAACAGTACCTCTCCAGCCTGAATGAGACAGGGCTACTACCTGTTTTGCAGGATCATAGAAAAACAAAGGTACACAATCTGCATAAAATGTAACTAGTGGCATATCCTTTACATTTGTAATAATGCCATCCACATTGTCATAAGGAATTGGGTGCATAATACCGTTTCCTGCATCCTTTTCCTCCACTACGATTACATTGGTAGTATGAGTCTGCTTAGACAAACACATTCTCTCGTAATTCATATCTAAAGCTGTGGCTATACGTTTAAAATTTTCACGGACATTCTCATCTGAATCTCCTCTATTAAATCCTAAATTAAGAGAGCCATATACACCAGTGCTAACCCCTCCTAATCTAGTGGAAAATCCATGCTTAATACCTGCTGATTTAAACAAATCAAAGGTCATGTAGGTTACATTATTTTTTGTTTCTTTATTCATACTTAATTGTTTACCTTTTCTTTTTTGCAGTGCACATAATAGCAAGGCAGACCTACAAATATCATGCCACCTAAAATATTGCCGATGGTAACTGGTATCTGATTTGTGAAGAAGCCAGCTATAGAAAGCTGTGCTATCTGGTCTGCTGTAATGCCATAGGCCTCATTTGCCTTTGCCACATAATCTGGATTGGTGGCTGCAAGCATGCCCATAGGAATATAAAACATATTGGCAACGCAGTGCTCGAATCCTCCCACAACAAAAGCCATAATAGGAAAGAATATAGCCCAGATTTTACCTGAAATATCCTTTGCTGCCGCAGCCAGTAAAATAGCAGCACACACCAAAATATTACATAAAATACCTGAAGCTATACCCTTGATAGGTGTAATAGTAGCCTTGCCCAAGGCAACCTTTATAGAATAAGCCCCCAGCAATCCAGCTGAATAATCTAGATTACCTGAAAAATATGTAAGTAGAACAATTACTAATGCTCCCACTAAATTTGAAAGCCATATGATGCACAAATCTCTCACAACAGCTGACCATGAAAATCTATGATCCATTGCGCCCATTGCAGTTAAACAGTTTCCTGTAAAAAGCTCTCCACCAATAAAAGTAATAAGCATTAGGCCCACTGGGAAAATAGCACCAGCCACAAAACGTGAAAGCCCTACATTAGAAACTGCATGCGCTGCTGTAGAGCTGGTGGCTGCACCAAGCGCAATAAAAGCACCCGCCATAATACCAAGAACAATCATTTTTGATATAGGTAAGCTTACCTTTTTCACCCCGCCACAAATATTTGCTTCGATCACCTCTGCTGGCGAGTTAAACATATTTTCCATTAGAATTCTCCTGTTTGTTAAATTTTTCACTAACATTATAGCAAAGTTTTAAACCAGTTAATACCTATTATTAGAGAAATTTACAGTCGAAAATTAACGCCACAATAACAACGATAATTGTTGCCACAGTACCTATCGTATTTACGGTACTTCGTTCTCTTTTAAATTCACGTTTTTCTTGATTTTTAAATCCACGAATAAATCCAGGATAATTTCTATACAGCATAATAAGCGCAGAGACAAGCATTACCACAGCTTCCTTAATACCATATTCTACAAAAGCAAATGGAACAGAAAAGGCTGCGATAACAACAGCGCCAAGTGGCAAAAGCCCTGTTAAAAGTACAATAACACCTCCTGCCACAGCAGAAACAATTCCACCAAATGGCATAAATATGATAATCCAGGTACAGGTGACGGCTACTCCCTTTCCGCCCTTGAAATGTCTCCAAAATGGGAAATTGTGTCCAAGCAAGGTGCCAAGACCTGCAAAAAGCATAGCATCGCTGCCAATCACCTCTCCAAAGAAGGAATACGCCAGCCCCATGGCAAGTACAGTCTTTGTAATATCACCTAAAAGTACCATGATACCTGCAAATTTTCCTACTCTGGCCATAACATTTGCCATACCTGGATTTCCAGTACCTATCTCAGAAATATCCTTTCCTGTGAATCGCTTCGCAACAAAAAAGGCTGTCAAAAAACAACCGCAGGCATATCCTATTAAAATCGAAAATAAAATCTCCATATCTTCATTCTCCCTTATAATCTACTCTAGATTTATAGTAAACAACTTGTCCAATTTATTCAATGTGTCCATAAATAAAAAAGAGGTAATCACAAGGATTACCTCAAGGACTTTATAATGTAGATTTGTTGGTTTACTCGTGGCAATGTCCACCGCAGTGATGTCCTTCGCCGTGATCATGGTCACCACAAGTGTGTCCCTCACCGTGCTCGTGATCATGGTGTGAGCATGTTACATCAGGATTGTAGCTAAGCTTGCCAGCAAGGAAATCCTGTACTGCATCGTCAGCTTTGCCTGATACGCCACCGTAAAGTGTAATGCCAGCCTCTGAAAGAGCATTCTGAGCTCCGCCGCCGATACCACCACAGATAAGTGCATCTACGTTTCCTCCAAGAAGGAAGCCTGCAAGTGCTCCGTGGCCCTGTCCATTTGTATCGACTACCTCTTCATTAAGGATTTTGCCATCCTCGATGTCGTATACCTTGAACTGCTCTGTGTGTCCAAAATGCTGGAATATTTCACCATTGTCATAAGTAACTGCTAATCTCATTTCCTTATCTCCTTTTTTCCTGCTAGATATAAATCCAGTGTTTGCTGGAATATTAAACTGTACATTTCCGCCAGAAATCACAAGACTTCTGCCCTCAACTAGCATACGCGCCACTTTTCTTCTGGCACTTTCGTACATGCTGGTAACTGTGGTGCGAGCTACGCCCATTTCCTTAGCGCACTGCTCCTGAGTGTAACCCTCAGCATCTAAAAGCCTAATAGTCTCAAACTCGTCAAAAGTAAGCTGCAAAGCATCTACCATATCAATAGAATCCGTAGGTGCAAAACCGAACTGACCAGGCATTCCTTTAATTTTTCTGCATTTAGTTGTCTTAGGCATCTCGTTCCCTTTCTGACATATGTCAGAATTATAATAATACTCATTCTGACATATGTCAATATAAAAAGCAGCCGCAATTATATTGCGACTGCCCTATTATTTATTGGATATTTTAAATCTTTGAATCTATGGCTTCTATTAATTTTTCCTTGATGGCAGGCTTTAACATATATCCTGCTGGCTTTAAACTGAGAACTGCCTCTATATGTTCTCTGTCACTCACTCCAAAAAAAATGCGCAAATTTTTACCCATAATCGAGCTTCTCCTAAAAGTAAACAATAGTCCTATTATGGGTAATATACTAAAAAAATATATGAATTCTGTATAGATTTTAAGTTTATTTTTTGCAAAGCTCCCAGAAGGTTACCGCACTGGCTGCTGCCACATTTAAAGAATCAACTCCATGATGCATTGGGATAATTGTGACAAAGTCGCTGGCTGCAATGGTGGAAGCTTTAATTCCCGTGCTTTCTGTTCCAAAGACAACTGCCAGCTTTTCAGGCTCCTTTAACTCTGGAGAAGAAAGAGAAATAGCATTATCCTTTAGGGCCATAGAAGCTACACTATATCCCTGGTCATGCAAAATTTTTACATAGTCGCTGTCCTTTTCAAAATAGGTCCAAGGAACCTGAAATACTGTCCCCATGGCTACTCTGGCTGCTCTACGGTAAAAGGGGTCTGCACTACCCTTTGTCAAAAATATTGCATCAACACCTAATGCTGCTGCAGATCTAAAGATAGCACCTACATTTGTAGGATTCATTACATCCTCTAGAATAGCCACTTTTTTGCTGCCTTCTAATAGCTCTGTCACCTGTGGTAAATCCGGTCTTTTGCAGGCAACAAGCACACCTCTAGTAAGATTGAAGCCCGTGATTTTGTTTATTACCTCAAGTCTAGCAACAAATATATTTACATCATCCTCTATATCTGCCATCAAAGCCTGAACCACTTGAGTATCAAAGGCCTTTTCCTCCACAAGAAATGCCATAGGCTCACAGCCTCTATTCAAGGCTCTTTTTATTACCTCAGGAGTCTCGGCTATGAAGGCTCCACCATTTGGCTCAAAATAGTGAAAAAGCTGTGCCTCATTGTACTTTGTAAAAATGTCTAATCTACTATCATTAATATCTTCTATCTTTATAATCTTCATTAAAAATTCCTTATGCTTTATATTTTATTCCCCAATAGATGGTTGACGAACTGCTGGGCAGTACGTCCAGACAAGCCTCCCTGCTCCATCTCCCAAACCTTTGCCTGAGCTATAAGCTCTTCCTGTGGAATATCAAGCCCTGCTCTTTGTGCCAAGCCTGTGACGATTTCTAAATATTCCTTTTGCATAGGCTTTGAATAGCTGATGGTGAGACCAAATCTGTGTACCAAAGAAAGCTTTTCTTCTACTGTATCAGAGTGATGACGATCATCAATATTACTTTGATCGTTTCTATCATTCCAGGTTTCCTTGATAAGATGACGACGATTTGAGGTGGCATATATCAGAATATTGTCAGGACGTGTTTCTACTCCACCTTCGATTACAGCCTTTAAAAACTTGTACTCAATCTCATGCTCCTCAAAGGAAAGGTCGTCCATATAAATTATATATTTATAATTGCGATTCTTTATGCTGGCAATTACCTTTGATAAATATTTGAACTGATGCTTATAAATCTCAATCATTCTAAGACCATCGTTGTAGTATTGATTTACTATGGCCTTTATACTTGTGGATTTGCCAGTACCACTATCGCCAAATAATAATACATTATTAGCCTTTTTGCCCTGTACAAAGCTCTCCGTATTTGCGATAAGCTGCTGCTTTTGATATTCATAGCCAATTAAATCATCTAGAGTTACCTCATCCATGTTGTTTATTGGTACAAATTTAATGTCATTTTCCCCAAGCTCCTCTATTCTAAAGGCTTTATTAAGTCCAAACATGCCCACGCCATAGGCCTTATAGAATTCTGTTATCACATTAAAGAAATCCTTTTCGTCCTTTGCACCCTCTAGGGCTTTGGATAGATTTCTTACCTTTTCACTGACATTTCTGTTGTACATCTGCTGATTTTTCTTTACAGCACTGTAATTTAAAAAGGTAGAAAAGGCACTGATTCCCAATTCATTTTCAATATTTGAAAAATCATAGTCGAATAGCTCTTTTAAAATCTTAAAATCATTTTCTACTAATTGATTTACAGAGCCTGGCTTTACATCCGTTTTTTCTGTAACTAGCGAAAATGGATTTTCATTTGTGATGATATAAAAGGCAATATAGTTGTGCCAAAGATTGTCATCAAAGCCATAATCAGTTGCAAGCATCAATAATTTCTTTGAAATTGCATTAATTTCTCTTGTAACCTCTCTTTTGTTGTAATCCCCAGAATCTATGGCATCTATAGCTCTGCCCAATTCGTATAAAATACTGTTTTCAGTTAAATCACCATACATTAATAATCTTGAAATCTTTTCATACATTATTTTGTGCCTCCTCTTTTACTTGCATCTAATATAGCATATTGAATAAAATTTTTTTATTAAAAAAAACCTTCAGACTAAAAATAGCCCGAAGGATTGTAATCTATATTTCTGTAGTGTACGAAAAGCCTACAGAATAATAAAAGGAGAAATAATTAATGTTTACAAATAAACTCTGTGCTAAACTCATCCTCATTTAAGTGAGTTGATGAGTAAAATCTAACACCTGCAGGATAAATCTTTACATTTTCAATACCTGCATTCTTTAATGCCTTTGCAGCATTGTAAGCTCTTACACCGATTGCACAGAATACGATGTATTTCTTGCTCTTGTCTAATTCGTCTATACGATTTCTTAAAACGCTAAGAGGAATGTTGATAGCTCCATCAATGGAGAACATTTGAAGCTCTGGTGTCTCTCTTACATCAAGTAATACTGCTTCCTTGTCTGTATCTGGATCATTCCAGTTTGCAATTTCTACATAGCCTCTAAGTACGTTTTCTGCCACGTATCCAGCCATATTTACTGGATCCTTAGCTGATGAGAATGGTGGTGCATATGCAAGCTCAAGGTTTGTTAGGTCATCGATAGATGCACCAAGTCTAATAGCCACGCCGAGTGTATCGATTCTCTTGTCAACACCGTCCTTACCAACAATCTGAGCTCCATAAATCTTGCTACCATCCATAGCAAAAATAAGCTTGAGAATAAGTGGAGTAGCACCAGGATAATATCCTGCGTGTGAATTCTGAGTAATGATGATAGCCTTGTAATCTACATCCTTCTTCTTTCCAAGTCTGTTTAATGTCTTTTCGTTTACGCCTGTTGAAGCTGCTGCAAGGTCAAATACCTTTGCTACAGAAGATCCCTGTGTACCCTTGTATTCTGTAGGAATGCCTGCAATATTGTCAGCTACAATTCTACCCTGCTTATTGGCTGGGCCAGCAAGAGGAACCATTGTCTTGCCACCAAGTACAAAATCATCTACCTCAACAGCATCACCTGCTGCATAGATGCTTTCGTCTGAAGTACGCATATGTGAATCTACTACGATACCGCCTCGCTCATTTAATTCAAGACCTGCCTCCTTTGCTAACTGGCTGTTTGGTCTAACTCCGATTGATAAAATAACTAGGTCTGCTGTAACAGCCTTTCCGCTGACAAGATTTACTGTAATATCTTCGCCATTGTCCTTGAAGCTGGCAACACCGTCACCAAGAATTAAATCAGTACCATTTGCTCTAATATTTTCATTTAAGAGCAATGCCATCTCATAATCGATAGGAGCCATAACCTGGTTGGCTGCCTCAACGATTGTTACCTTTAAGCCTGCATGGTGAAGATTCTCTGCCATCTCAAGACCGATAAATCCACCACCTACTACTACAGCAGATTTGGCATTGTTGTCTTTTATAAATCCCTTGATCTCATCTGTATCAGGAACAGTCCAAAGTGTCTTTACCTTGTTTGATTCGATACCTTCGATTCTAGGTCTAATTGGAGATGAACCTGTAGCAATAACAAGATTGTCATAGCTCTCGTCATATTCATTTCCATTAGCTTCCTTTACGTGAACCTGCTTTGCCTGTCTATCAATAGACATAACCTCGCTGTTATTTCTAACATCTACGTCGTATCTAGACTTCATAACAGGAAGCTTCATTACAAGCAAGTCCTCTCTATTCGCAATCACATCACTTACATGATATGGTAATCCACAGTTTGCATAGGAAATATATTCTCCTCTTTCAAGGATGATAATCTCCTCATCTTCCTTTAATCTTCTAAGTCTTGCTGCAGCACCTGCTCCGGCAGCAACACCACCAATAATAACTGTTTTACTCACTATTGCCTCCTTTGGATATTTTCGTTAAAAAATTATCACGTTCTTTAGCCTCATTATATGTGGTACGAAAAATATATCAAGTACGCAATATTACTTAACCTAGTAAGTGAAAACTGAGTATATTTACTAATACTTTCTACTATTTTATCTCGGCTTTATAGCCCACACCTCGTGCTGATACTATCTCAAATTTATCAATGCCCTCTAGTTTTTTTCTGAGTCGATTGATGTATACCTTTATGGTGCTGTAATCAGATTCGCAGTCATATCCCCATATATCATCCATCAACTGCTGCTTTGTAAAAATTACACCTGGATAGGATAAAAGCTTGTACAATAGCTTGAATTCTGTTTCTGTTAAATCGATGGAGTTTCCCTCATTTGTAACAGACATACCAGTTTCGGATATCACAAAGTCACCTATAACAATTTCCTTATCTATATTGATTTTGTATCTGCGTAGAATCGCCTCTATATGCCAAGTCAATTCCTCGTAATCAATAGGCTTTGTAAGATATTCATCTATGCCAAGATTATATCCCTTTTTCTTGTGGGCAAAGGTATCCATGGCTGTGAGCATAATAATAGGAGTATCGTCTCCCATTTCACGAAGCTCTTTGACAAACTCATAGCCATCCATATTTGGCATCATAATATCTACAATAATCAAATCTGCCTTTTCATGCTCAAGCACATCAAAGGCCTTAAAACCATCCTCTGCTTCCATTATTTCGTATTGATCCTTTAGCTTTACCTTTGTCAAAGCCCTAACTGCTTTTTCATCCTCGATTAATAATATCTTTACCATAATACCTTCAACATTCTCCCTAAATTTTACAATAATGCTATTATATCCTTTTTGTACCTTTAGTGCCTTAACAATTCCCTAATATTTCTATATTATGATAAAGAATAAAAACTTTATTTGTGAGGAATAACATGATTAAAATACTTGTTTTAGAGGATAATGCTGATTTGAATATCAGTGTATGCAAACATTTAAATTTTAATAACTACATGGCCATCGGGTGCACCACAGCTATGGACGCCTACGATGCACTATATTCTCAAAAAATTGATTTAATCATCTCTGATATTATGATGCCCGGTATAGATGGCTTTGAATTTGCTGAGAGCGTTCGAGAGGAAAATCCAAATATACCTATTATATTTATGACTGCCCGAGACGATTTTGATGCCAAAAAGCAGGGCTTTAAAATCGGAATTGATGACTATATGGTAAAACCAATAATCTTAGATGAGCTGATTCTTAGAATCGAAGCCCTTCTTAGACGTGCCAATATTACAAACCAAAAGCGATTGACCATAGGGGATTTTGAAATGGATGAGGAATCCATGACTGCCACCCTAAATGGCATTGAAGTGGGATTTACCACTAAGGAATTTCAGTTATTATTCAAGCTACTCTCCTATCCTAATCATGCATTTTCTAGAAACCAGCTATTAGAAGAGCTAGGAGGAGCTGACAATGAAAGTACCCCTAGATCCATTGATGTATTTATCACCAATATCCGAGGAAAATTAGAGGGATGTACCAGCTTTAAGATTTCAACCGTACGTGGTATCGGTTATAAAGGAGTAATCTTATGATTCATATTAAGAAGAACACATCAAACAAAGACCCTAGACTAAATTCCAGTGTATTGACCCCAAAGTCAGCCATTATAACAGCCACTATTGTTATGATTTATTCAGGGATTCTTCTAAGTATTTACGATAACATTTCCTTTATACCTGAGAATGAATATTATCTTGTAGGCTCAATTTTAGCTCTCATTATAGTTGCCTCTATATGTATAGCCACTGTTTCAACCTATGTACATTACATAAAATACACCAAACCACTTCTTAGAATTGCTAGAGCTGCTAGAGCTGTATCAAACGGCGATTATTCAATACAAGTTCCTCCCCACAGAAACGATGGAAAAATTGATGAGATTGAAGCCCTCAATATTGATTTCAACAATATGATTAAGGATTTAAGTGAAACAGAAATCCTAAAAAATAATTTTATCTCTAATATTTCCCACGAATTAAAGACCCCAATTGCTATTATTTCAAATTACTCTACTCTTCTTGATGAGGACAACCTAACAGAAGCAGAAAAGCTAGAATACATTAAGAAAATACGTTCCACCTCAGACGATTTATCTGCACTGATTTCTAACATTCTTCAAATTAGTAAGCTTGACAATAATCAGATTGAAGTAAATATAGAGGAATTTGATTTATCAGAGGAGCTAGTTCAATGTATATTAGGCTTTGAAATGATAATGGATCAAAAAAATTTGGATTTAGATTTGAACTATCCCGAGCAGTTAATAATAGAAAGTGATCCTGGACTTTTAAAAATAGCTATCAACAATATACTTTCAAATGCTATTAAATTTACCCCTGATAATAAAAAGCTAACAATCAATCTCTCAGCAGATGAAAAAAATGATCTTGTAGCTATATCTATATCCGACGAAGGCTGTGGTATACCACAGGACAGCATCAGGTATATTTTTGATAAGTTTTATCAGGCTGATTCCTCCCATGCTACAAAGGGAAATGGTTTGGGACTTGTTATGGTTAAAAAGATTGTAGCCCTGCTAGGTGGCTTTATAGATGTTAGCTCTGTTGTAAATGAAGGAAGTACCTTTGTAATAACACTTCCTAAAAGTAAATCCTAACAATTCACTAACAAATCACTAATATTTCATTAATAAATCTCCTTTACTATGTACCTGTAATCAAGGACAGGCATTGTATAGGAGATTTTTTTATGACAACCAATTGCAATTTAACTGAAGAGCAAATTAACAAAATTCATCAATTAGATTTCTTTTATAAGGAAGCCTCAAGAGATTTTTCTGTTGCGACTAATAATGAATTATACACCAGAGTAATGACCTTAGATGCTACATTAAAGGCTCGTGCTCTTACACTTTCTATTTCAGATGGAATTGCAGGTGGATTGCTTCTAATCACCGGTTATAATTTTTTAACTATGATAAACAGAGAATTCCTACCAGGAATAATCTTCTTTAGCATAGGCGCAATATTATTAGCTGGAGCGTATCCTCTATACAATTATTCTTTACAAAAGAATAGAAAAAAATTTGCACCTGTCGTACTTACAGTAACCAAGTTACTAGGTTAAGAAAGAAAGAGGAACAGATATGAGAAAAAGAATAATTGCATTATCAACACTTTTAGCTATGTCTATGGCAGTAACAGGTTGTAGCAATGTTGCAGCTACTCCAGAGAATTCGACAAAAAGTGCAGCTACATCAGAGGAGGCAACTACTGAGTCTGACGTAACTGATCCTAACTCACCTGACTACGTTATTGAGCTCGATCCACAATATAATGTACCTACTGATGAATTATTAAAATCATTCCCTATTGAATATCAAACACCCGCAGCGACAGATTTATCAAAGAAGATTCAAAACCGTATGCTTAATGGATTTAATAGATGGAACATGGGCTACGACGCTTGGGAGCATTGGGGAGAGGTTCTCTACCATGATGATTCTATCTACAATGTAAACGGTGTTAAGCTGACACTTCCTGAATATCAGCAGGCAATGGATGTTTCACTAAAGACACTTGATATCCAAATGGGTACATTCAAGAACATGATCTTGGTAGACGATTGGATGGCTATTCAGTACGACATTGTAAATATTGATAGAGAAACTGGTGAAGAACACCCTGGAACTACAATGGAATTTGCTAAATTTGGTGATTACGGCGAATTAGGCGCCAAGGTAGATGAAGGCTGGGGAGGTGTCAAGAATGAAAGCTATGATGGCACAATGTACTTCCAGACTGAGGATGAGCAGAAGGCTCAAAAGGAATTCATGGATGAACTCACAAACACTAAGTTAAAGGATACTGATAATCTTGAGGAGAAATATCCTGTAGTATATCCAACAACAATCGATACAAAGATTGGTAAGGAAATGAAAGCAGCCATCCTTAATGATTTTGAAAACTGGAACCAGGGTTATGATGCTTGGGATGACTGGACAGATACCTTCTACACAGATGATGTAGCTATGAATTATCTCGGTGAGGACATCTCTATGGATGATTACAAGGATGCCATGAAGGATCAGATTGACAATACTCAAAAGGTTCGTATTAACAATATCCTTGTATCTGAGGATTGGGCTGCTATCCACTATTGGACAGTAACAACAAATGAAGATGGCACAAAGGATGCAGCTAACCACATGCAGTTCCTACACTTCGTAGAAAATGGCGATAATGTACAGGTAGATATGTGCTTCGCAAAATAAATTCTTTATATTCCTAAGAAAAAAAGAGTGATTAATTTCACTCTTTTTTTCTTAATTTTATTCACTTGGTAATAATACTGTAAATGTTGTTCCATTTCCAACACTACTCTTTACCTGTATATCTCCATTGCATAATGTAACAATTCTTTTTACTATGGAAAGGCCTATTCCACTGCCTCTTGCAATGCTGACTGAATCATTTTGATAATACTTTTCAAAGATATGTGCTATTGTTTCTTCTGTCATTCCAACACCGCTGTCAGTGATGCTAACTATAATAGCTCCGGTGCTTACTCTACCCTCAATAGTTATCTTGCCACCCTTAGGTGTAAACTTAATGGCATTAGACAATAGGTTAATCCATACATGCTGCAAAAGCTCTTCATTTCCACAATATAAAAGCTTTACATCCTCATCCATTTCAACATCTATCGCCTTACTATCAAGCATTTTAGATAATAAAATAACGCATTTACGAAGCTGCTCAGCTATATCATATTTTTCTTTATCATTTACTATCTGCATGGCTTCTACCTTTGATAGTAATAAGGTATTGACCGATAAATTCAGTAATCGTTTTGATTCATCAGATATCATTTGAAGCTGTTCAAGTCGCTCTGGCGACTCTACATCAGCCCCAGTTTCTAGCAAATAATCAGAAAAGCCACTGATTGCGGTTATAGGCGTTTTGAATTCATGGGCAAATTCATTTGTAAAGGCTTCCATCTC
>JAILKL010000109.1 GCA_024693775.1 Pseudobutyrivibrio sp. | reverse complement strand
TGGTGATGACGCAGCAAAGAATGCCGATCTTATGGAAAGCCTCAAGACAGAGGGCAAATATGAGATTACAGCCGATATGAGAGCAAAGCTTGATACATTCTGCGGAGGATATTCTTCAGAAAAGCAGACAGGTGAGACTATCAAGAAGCTATACCAGGATACAGGCTATGTCATCGATACACACACTGCAGTTGCAGCAGGCGTATACAATGCTTACAAGGCAAAGACAGGCGACGACACACCTACAGTTATTGCATCTACAGCCAGCCCATTCAAGTTCACTCGTGCAGTCATGGGTGCAATTGATAGTGCTTACAATGATTCAGAGGATTTTGTATTGGTAGACAAGCTTTCAGAGCTTGGAAAGGTAGCAGTACCAAATGCCATCGAGGAGATCCGTACAGCTCCAGTGCTTCATGACACTGTAGTTGAGGTTTCAGATATGTGCGCTGAGGTAAAGCGTTTCTTAGGTTTATAATTCATATATCCAAAGTATATAGATGATTCATATTAAAAATCCCATCACACTGTGATGGGATTTTTTACGTATTAATATGAAAAGAGAATATGTACAATTCCAAAGGAATAAATAATCGGAAAATCAATACATAGATTCTCGCCTTTTAATATGCCTTCTTCTGTAACAACAGGTGGTGCTAGCTCTACACTCTTAGAATATTGATTAGAGCAATTCACAACAAATAGTCCATTTAAAAGATTTAGAAAATCCTCGAGGGCTGCAATGACATACTCGTTAAACTCTGTAAACTCTTCGTTGGCATATCTAGAAGCAAAGGCAATGGCTGTTTCTCTGTCTGTATCAATATGAGTTATATGTTCATATTTTGTTTTTAAACTTTGAGATACACCAAAGGTAATTGGATATTCATCCAAAACCATAGGTGTGAGAGGAGTAAAGTCCTCGCCAACAAAACGAATCAAGCTATTAAACATCAGCTCAAGATACATGATATTAAGCTTATGTGGCTTGGTTTCTGTAACCTTGAAATAATTCTCGATAATAGACGCAATGGCATCCTGATTTTCAATATCAAGACTTATATCGTAAAGCTCAGATTCGTTTTTATAATCGAATATGATTCGCTCTAAATCTTCATTTGTAAAGGCACCGTCCTCAACCAGAGTCTGTCCCAACAAAATAAAGTCTGGAGTCTGTTTATTTATCAGAGAACTAACTTGTTCTTCTGTGAGATATCCACGTTCAACAGCAATCTCACCAAAGCGTTTATCCTCTCTGGTTTGAACAAATAAACATTCATCCACTTCATTGGCCGTCATTAATCCTTCAGTAATAGCAATAGTGCCCAATTTCAAACGTGTCTTGGAAAGTCTGGACATTGCAGCAAAGAGCTGCTCCTGCGTAATAATTCCACGTTGAAGTAAATAATTACCCAAAAACTGTGTATACATAAAAATTAATTTCCTCCGAGACGAAGTTCTATTATTTCCCTTATCTGATTGTTTTCAAATGGCTTTTGTATGAAGTCCTTTGCACCTAGCTGTATAGCCTTTTTCAGCTGATCCTGTGTACCTACAGAAGATACAATGATAATTACAGCATCAGGGTCTTTTTCACGGATAGCCTTTAATGCCTCTGTGCCGTCCATTTCAGGCATTACTATATCCATAAACACCAAATCTGGCTTGTGCTCTTCATAAAGGGCAACAGATTCCTTACCGTTTTTTCCTTCAATAAAAGTAGCATTATCCCCAATTTCTTTAACCGCATCCATCAGCTGCTTACGCGCTAGTACTGAATCATCACATACAAGGATTTTTTTGTTTGTTAAGTCCATAGAAACATCTCCTTTTTGTGTGTTTATACCACAATGATACAATAAATTGCGTCGACATTCAAACAAAATACGAGTTATTTTGCGTAATATTCTGAAAACTCTGTGACCGATAATAACCCAGTAAAAAGTCATGACTTTTAGGCTACTTAAAGGTATAATTATTAGCATATGAGAATAATGTATTGGAGGATGGATTTATGAATATGAGTATGTTTGTTATCTTGGATGTGGTAGTAGGAGTCCTTGGATTATATTTGATCATTTCCGGTATCAAAAACTATAGAGCCAAAGAGGTGGATTCTATGGTGGTTACCCTAGAGGAAATGTCAAAGTGCAGCGATGTATCAGGATTGTCAAAGTACCTTATGCCAAAGGAAATCATGTTTGGCGGCTTTTGCGTTCTTTTTGGAATACAGGGACTTATAAACGACGGGGGTTATTTTGAATTTTCACAAACAATCAATTTTATTTTCTTAATAGCATTTGTTGTTGTGTGGATTGTTTTTTCTTATTTTATTAGAAAAGCAAAGAAGCTATACATTCATTAATTTTTTTATAAGACGACACTTAGTATTCACAATCATGGATGATAATGAATTTAAATAGGAGGCGAATATGAAGAAGATTTTAGTTGTAGATGATGAAGAAAAAATTCGTTCTATAATTCGCAAGTACGGAGAATTTGAGGGATACGAAGTATCAGAGGCCAATGATGGTATGGAAGCCATCGAAAAGGTAAAGACTATTGGAGATTATGATGTCATTATTATGGACGTTATGATGCCAGAGCTTGATGGCTTTTCTGCCTGCGCAGAGATCAAAAAAATAAAGGACATTCCAGTAATTATGCTTTCTGCTAGAGGCGAGGAATACGATAGAATCCATGGCTTTGAGGCTGGAGTTGATGACTACGTAGTAAAGCCATTTTCACCAAAAGAGCTTATGATGCGTGTAAATGTGGTTACCAGCAGAACAAAGAGTGAGTCAGATGATGCTGAGATATTTAGATATGAGGGACTAGAAATCAATTTCACTGCTCGTACAGTTTCTGTAGATGGCAAGAGAGTTGATATGTCTCCAAAGGAATATGAGCTTTTGTTCTATCTGGTTAGAAACAAAAATATTGCTCTTGAAAGAGAGCGTCTCATTACAGAGGTTTGGGGCTACGATTACTATGGTGACGATCGTACTCTCGATACTCATATCAAATTATTAAGAAATAGCCTTGGTGAGTACCGCAAGCTTCTGGTTACACTTCGTGGTGTAGGTTATAGATTCGAGGCATAGTTCGGAGGCTTTTTTGAAAATCAAAAACATTAGCATTAAATGGAAAATATTTTTAGCTTATACAGTTTTGGCCATAGTACTGATAGTAGTACTATGGTTTTTTCAAATTGTGTATCTAAATGACTTTTACAAATTTATAAAGAGAAATGAGACAGAGGCAGTCCTTGATCAGGTGGAGGGATATCTTATGACCGAGGATGACTGCACAGACGAAATAGAGCAGGTTGCTGCCAGCAACAACTTAGGTATTTTCATTACTGATAAGGATGGCAATTCTATCTATAATGCTGAGTACATTTTCAATTCTCAAATTTCATCTTTGCCAGACTACATGTTTGATCTCTTTTACGAGGAGGCTGTTGCCGGTGGAGGAGAGGCTGTCATTGAATATAAGGGCAGCGAGATGAAGGTCAATGATGAGATGCAGCCATTTGCTAACCCTGGGGCTGGAGATGCTCCAGGAGGACAGGAGGGCCAGGTGGATGAATCTGAGTCTGCACCAGGAGATATTTTAGGTATTGGTGAGATTTCCGAGGACGATGAGGATTCTCAGGGCGTTGGAAAGATTGAGTATACCATCCCTCACGAAAAGCACGAAGAAAAATTCATGCAAAACATCGGCAACGAGCTGGCTGAGTCTGTTATCTATGTACGTATTATAAATGTAGATGGGGCAGAGAGAGTCATCATGGTAAACTCAGTTTTGACACCTGTAGATTCCACAGTGACCACTCTAAAGCTTCAGCTCAAGGTGATTACTGTTATTATGCTGATAATCGCCTTTGCCATTGCGGTAGGTATGTCAAAGAGTATTTCTAGGTCTATCATCAAGCTAAATGATGGGGCGCGCCAGCTGGCCAATGGAGATTACTCTGTAAAATTTGACTCTCGAGATTACGAGGAGGTGGCTCAGCTCTCAGATACGCTAAATTATGCGGCCACTGAGCTGGGAAAAGCCGATTCTCTGCAAAAGGAATTAATAGCAAACGTTTCCCACGATTTGCGTACGCCACTTACCATGATAAAGGGCTACGCAGAGGTAATGAGGGATATTCCAGGTGAAAATACCCCTGAAAACGTCCAGGTTATCATTGATGAGACAGAACGATTAACAGGTCTTGTTAATGATATGCTAGATATTTCCAAATTAAAGGCTGGCACCATTTCTATCAAACCAGAGGAGTACAATATTACAGCCAGCATTCGCCATGTCCTTGAGCGCTATAACAAGCTTAGAGAGGTGGAGGGCTACACCATTGATTTTGTCTATGATGATGAGATTAACGTATATGCGGATGAGCAAAAAATGTACCAGGTCCTTTACAATCTAGTTAATAATGCTATTAACTATACCGGCGAGGACAAAAAGGTTACTGTTGTTCAAAAGGTTAGGGATAATATTATTCGTATCGAGGTTATAGATACCGGTGACGGTGTTAGCCAGGAGGATATTCCATACGTTTGGGATAGATACTACAAGGACAAAACTACCCACAAGAGAGCCTTGCAGGGTACAGGTCTTGGTCTTTCTATAGTAAAGAACGTTTTGGAACTTCACGGAGCAAAATACGGCGTTTCCTCAGTAAAGGGAGAGGGAGCTACATTCTGGTTTGAGCTTACTATCAACCCATTTTCAGAAGAATAAAATAAAGGGCCCTACAATTCGCAATTAATGTGGATTGTAGGACCTTTTTTTAATTTATATTATTGTGCTGTTCGATCATCGATAGGTATATATTTTTTGTGCTGGCATACTGTCATATAGGCAGGTCTCATAATCTTGCCCTTGTGGCAGATTTCCTCCATTCGATGAGCACTCCACCCTGCAATACGTGCAATGGCAAATATTGGAGTAAATAGCTCTCCAGGAATGCCAAGCATCTGATATACAAAGCCAGAATAGAAATCCACGTTAGGAGAAACACCCTTGTAGATTTTTCTTTCCTCAGCAATAATCTTTGGCGCCAGTCTGGCTACGGCCTCGTAAAGGTTGTATTCCTTTTCCATTCCCTTTTCCACAGCAAGCTTTTCTACAAATGAGTGGAAGGTAATAGCACGAGGATCTGATACTGAATAGATGGCGTGACCCATTCCGTAAATTAGTCCTGATTTATCAAAAGCCTCACCGTGAAGAAGAGCACGCAAATAAGTGGAAATTTCCTCCTCGTCTTCCCAGTCTGTCAGATGAAGCTTCATGTCCTCAAACATTTTTACTACCTTGATATTTGCACCACCATGCTTTGGTCCCTTTAAAGAACCAAGAGCTGCAGCAATAGCAGAGTAGGTATCTGTGCCTGAAGATGACACCAGGTGAGTGGTAAAGGTTGAGTTATTACCACCGCCGTGCTCCATATGCAATATCAATGCCACATCAAGAAGCTTTGCCTCAAGAGGTGTAAATTTACTATCAGGTCTAAGGCAGTGAAGGATATTCTCTGCAGTAGAGTAATCAGGTCTAGGCTGATGAATGATTAGAGAATTGTCCTCGTAGTAATATGCATAGGCAGCATATCCATATACTGATAATAGTGGGAACATAGATATGAGCTGCAGGCACTGACGCAACACATTTGGCTCCGATGTATCATCTGCATGGTCATCATAAGAGTATAGAGCTAAAACAGAACGAGCAAGGGAATTCATCATATCCTTTGCAGGCTTTTTCATAATCATATCTCTTACAAAATTTTGTGGCAGTGATCGGTAGCTTGATAAAAGCTTTTTGAATTCTTCTAATTGGTCATGTGTTGGAAGTGAACCAAAGAGCAGTAGATAAGTACATTCCTCAAATCCATAATGTTGTTCCAGGGGGATGTTCTTTACTAAGTCTCTTACGTTATAACCTCGATAGAATAGCTGACCATCACATGGTACTTCAATTCCATCTACAAATTTTTTAGAGTTTACTTCAGAAATTTCCGTGATACCGACTAACACACCTTTACCGTTTAGATCTCGAAGACCTCGCTTAACGTCATAGGTAGAGTATAGTTCAGGATCAATATATGAGGACTTTTTAGAAAGCTCTGCAAGTTTTCTAAGCTCAGGAGTAATCTCGCTGAAATTTTCGATTGCCATTAACATTTTCCTCCTTAAACATAAATCCAATTTAACACTTTACTATGTTAAATTATGATTGAAAGTATGTTACCATATATCAAGGTGTTCATACAAGTAAAATTCTGCCATTTTTCTATCGGAAAATTCAAGAGATTTTGATTTATTTAAGAAAAATTTAATTATTGACACTTCTATTAAAAATGTGGAATCAAAATTGTATAGATTCGGGAACAATTTTTGCTCAAATTCATTGACAAGGAATTAACGAATAACTAGAATGATAATTAGCGAAAAATTAGTTTTAATTCAAATATATGGGTTAGCTAAGAATATTAAGAAAAGAGAGGTAAGAACAGATGGCTAATATCGATTTAACACAGTACGGTATTACAGGGGCAACAGAGGTCATTTACAACCCTTCATACGAGCAGTTGTTTGAAGAGGAGACAAAGGATGGTCTCACAGGTTATGAGGTTGGCCAGGTTACAGAGCTTGGGGCAGTAAATGTAATGACAGGTATTTACACTGGTCGTTCACCAAAAGATAAATTCATCGTTATGGATGAAAAATCAAAGGACACAGTATGGTGGACAACACCTGAGTACCCAAATGATAACCACCCTGCTACACAGGAAGCATGGAAGGCTTGCAAGGATCTTGCAATCAAAGAGCTTTCAAACAAGAAGCTTTATGTAGTTGATGGTTTCTGCGGTGCTAACGAGGGATCTCGTCTTGCAGTTCGTTTCATCATGGAGGTTGCATGGCAGGCACATTTCGTTAGAAATATGTTCATCAAGCCAACAGCAGAAGAGCAGGCAAACTTTGAGCCAAACTTCGTTGTTTACACAGCTTCAAAGGCAAAGGTAGAGAACTACAAAGAGCTCGGCCTTAACTCAGAGACAGCAGTTCTCTTCAACGTATCTAGCCGTGAGCAGGTTATCCTCAACACATGGTACGGTGGAGAAATGAAGAAGGGTATGTTCTCTATGCAGAACTACTTCTTACCTCTTTCAGGCATGGCATCTATGCACTGCTCAGCAAACACAGATATGGACGGAAAGCACACAGCTATCTTCTTCGGACTTTCTGGTACAGGTAAGACAACACTTTCTACAGATCCAAAGCGTCTCCTTATCGGTGATGATGAGCACGGCTGGGATGAGAACGGTGTATTCAACCTTGAGGGTGGTTGCTACGCAAAGGTTATCGGCCTTGACAAAGAGTCTGAGCCAGATATCTACAATGCAATCAGAAGAAACGCTCTTCTTGAGAACGTTACAGTTGATGCAAACGGAAAGATTGACTTTGACGACAAGAGCGTTACAGAGAACACTCGTGTATCTTATCCAATCGAGCACATCGAGAAGATTGCACAGAACGTAAACAAGATCTCTTCTGGTCCAGATGCTGACAATGTTATCTTCCTTTCAGCAGATGCATTCGGAGTACTTCCTCCAGTATCTATCCTTACACCAGAGCAGACAAAATACTACTTCCTTTCAGGATTCACAGCAAAGCTTGCTGGTACAGAGAGAGGTATCACAGAGCCAACACCTACATTCTCAGCTTGCTTCGGACAGGCATTCCTTGAGCTACATCCTACAAAGTATGCAGAGGAGCTTGTTAAGAAGATGGAGAAGTCTGGTGCAAAGGCATATCTTGTTAACACAGGATGGAACGGCACAGGCAAGAGAATCTCTATCAAGGATACAAGAGGAATCATCGATGCAATTCTTTCAGGTGATGTTCTCAAGGCTCCTACAAAGAAGGTTCCATACTTCGATTTCGAGGTACCTACAGAGCTTCCAGGTGTAGATCCAGCAATCCTTGATCCTAGAGATACATACGCTAATGCTTCTGAGTGGGAAGAGAAGGCTAAGGATTTAGCAGCTCGCTTCCAGAAGAACTTCAAGAAGTATGAGACAAATGAAGCAGGTAAGGCTCTTGTTGCAGCAGGCCCACAGCTTTAATTCATAATTCGTAAATACGAAACGTTTAACCACCCTGTGATTTTTGCCACAGGGTGGCTTTTTATAACACCGTTTGTTTAAAATGTGAAAAATCAGTTCTTTATTTTGTCACAAATATGGTGTACTATAATTGCAGGTAGTAAATATACCGAATTTATTCTAACCTGGGATGTACGATTTAACTTATCCTTTTTGAACCTACATTTACTTTAAACGGAATGCCTATATTTCTAATTGGCTGTCAGGCCTTCATTACGCAGAGGAAGACAAAAGATTAGTTGCGGCGATCCACCTAGCTAGAGCTAGGAGTCAATTGATAGGCCCGGCATATCTGGGTTAGATGTTTTTTAGATAAAGATATCCGCATGAGATTCTTGTACCCACAGGAGTTTTATGCGGGTATCTTTTTTTATGCCCACATCCCTCCAGGGCGTTAGCCCAAATCCCTCCGCTGTTCTTAATTAAATTCTATGTCACCACAAGGCCCCTGCCCGGCCACCCCGCTTTAACTCTCAAAGAATTTTAATTATCTAAATAGGCAATCACGTATGTTTATCAATGGGTGTTCGTCTAACGGTTTTACAATTCTGGTGGGACTGTTCGTACAAATAGCAGACATTATATTTTTATATTAAATAAGCCCCTACAATCCAAACAGGATAATAATTGCCTGATTTTAAGTGGAGGTTTAGAAACAAAGAAACGAATTACGTAGATAACAGACACGCCGAGCCATGGACGGCGAGGCGAATGCCAGCTGA
>JAILKL010000041.1 GCA_024693775.1 Pseudobutyrivibrio sp. | reverse complement strand
CTTAGCCAACTGGCACCATGCCAGATTCACGTCCATGTTCAGCTGGCATTTGCCTCGCCGTCCATGGCTCGGCATGCCAGTTGGCTATGTAATTCACTTCTGTGCTTCTAGGGCTCCACTAAAAATCAAGAACCTGTGTGGAGCATATCTTGTTGAGCTTTCTTAAATTTATGTTGAGTGTGTCTGCTATGTACGAACATTCCCGCCAGAATTGTAAAACCGTCAGAAGAACATCCATGAATAAACATACTCGATTCCCATTTAGGTAATCTTAATTCTGTGAGAGACCAAGGGCATGGAGTACAGTGACAGTTCCCAAGGAAGCTGGCCTAATTAAAAATATATTGCGAAGTGGGGTTTTATAATCTTTTTTGCAAGATTTTGAAATGAAAAATACTTTTAAATTTTTAGAGGTTCTGTTAAGCTATTACTTGGTAATAAATCGAAGGAGGATTTTGTTATGGCAATTTTAGTAACAGGTGGAGCAGGATTTATTGGTAGTCATACTTGCGTAGAGCTTCAGCAGGCAGGTTATGATGTTGTTGTTTATGACAATCTTTCAAATGCATCAGAAAAGTCACTTGAGAGAGTAGAGGCAATTACAGGTAAGCCAGTAAAATTTTATAAGGGTGATATCTTAGATAGAGATAGATTAAACGAAGTTTTTGAAAAGGAGCAGCTTGATTCTTGTATTCATTTTGCAGGCCTTAAGGCAGTAGGCGAGTCAGTACAGAAGCCATGGGAATACTATGAGAACAACATCGCTGGTACTCTTACATTAGTAGATGTAATGAGACAGCACGGTTGCAAGAATATTATTTTCTCCTCATCAGCAACTGTTTACGGTGATCCAGCTGAGATTCCTATTACAGAAAACTGTCCAAAGGGTCAGTGTACAAATCCTTATGGATGGACAAAGTCTATGCTTGAGCAGATTCTTTCAGACATCCAGAAGGCTGATAACGAGTGGAATGTAGTTCTTCTTCGTTACTTCAATCCAATTGGAGCACATCAGTCAGGTACAATGGGTGAAAATCCTAACGGTATTCCAAACAACCTTATGCCTTATATCACACAGGTTGCTGTTGGTAAGCTTCAGGAGCTTGGTGTATTTGGAAATGATTACGATACTCCAGATGGTACAGGCGTTAGAGATTATATCCATGTAGTTGATCTTGCAAAGGGACATGTAAAGGCTCTTAAGAAAATTGAGGATAATTCTGGTCTTAGCATTTACAACCTTGGTACAGGTGTTGGATATTCTGTACTTGATATTGTAAAGAATTTCGAAGAGGCAACAGGAGTTAAGATTCCTTATTCTATTAAGCCACGTCGTGCAGGCGATATAGCTACATGCTATTCAGATGCTACAAAGGCAAAGGAAGAGCTAGGCTGGGAAGCACAGTATGGTATTAAAGAGATGTGTGCAGACTCTTGGAGATGGCAGAAGAACAATCCTAACGGATATGAAGATTAGTAATTGTATCAATTTTCAAAAAGTTCAAATTATTCTGAAAATAAAAATTCTGCAAAAAAGTGTTGACGAAAACCTTTTTGCATAGTAATATATGTCTTGTCGCTGAGGTACATCAGCGATGAGATATATGGTTCCTTGGTCAAGCGGTTAAGACGTCGCCCTCTCACGGCGAAAACAGCGGTTCGATTCCGCTAGGAACTGCTAAAGCATCATCTTAGGATGATGCTTTTTATATTGGAAAAGCTTGCAATTGCATGGATTTCTGATATAATGTTAAATGTTGATGACAGAGAACGACTTAGGAGAGAGCATTACGCTCTCTCTTTTATTTATGTCATCACCCTACAATTGAATAAGGAGGACAATAAATGTCAAAACACACCGATTACGAAAAACGTACGGAAGAAATGATTACTCCTATTCTTGATGAATTTGGCTTTGAGCTCTACGACGTAGAATACGTTAAAGAGGGTGCAGACTACTATTTAAGAGCCTATATCGACAAGGATGGAGGTATTACAATTGACGATTGCGTTGCAGTTAGTCGTCGTATGAACGAGTTACTTGATGCTGAGCCATCTATTGGCGGCGATGAAGGGTACATATTTGAAGTTAGTTCACCAGGACTTGGTCGTGTGCTTAAAAAGGACAAGCATTTTGAAAAGGCTATTGGTCTTGATGTAGATATAAAAACCTATAAGCCTATTAACGGTTCAAAGGAATTTACAGGAACTCTAGAGGCTTTTGATAAAGACACCATCACAGTTGTTTTTGATGATGGTACAGAAGTATTCAACCGAGCTGATGTTGCTCAGGTTAGATTATCAATTGATTTTTAGCTTAAAAAGCAAATATAAGATGATTCACTTATAGGAGGAATTATGGCAAATACAAATGATTTTTGGGAAGCGCTAACAGATCTTGCAAAAGAAAAAAATATTAGCATGGACGTTTTAATTGAGACTATTGAGAGCTCACTTCTCATTGCATGCAAAAACAACTATGGAAAAAATGAAAATGCATCTGTAGAAATCGACAACGAGACAGGCGCATATCACGTATATTTAGCTAAGACTATCGTTGAGGATGTCTTAGATCCAGTTGAGGAGATTTCACTTGCTGAGGCACACAATATCGATGGAAAGTATCAGCTTGGAGATATTGTAAAGGTAGAGGTTAAGTCAAAGGACTTTGGCCGTATCGCAGCTACAGCAGCAAAGAACACAATCACACAGAAGATTCGCGAAGAGGAAAGAAAGGTACTTTACGAGGAGTACTACGAGCTTCAGCACAAGGTTGTTACAGGTGTTGTTACAAGATTCTCTGGAAACAATATCCACGTAAATCTTGGAAAGCTTGAAGGTTTCCTTTCTGAGACAGAGCAGGTTAAGGGTGAGTACTACAAGCCACAGGATAGAATCAAGGTTTACATCGTTGAGGTTAAGACTTCTAATAAGGGACCACGAATCCTTGTTTCTCGTACACATCCAGAGCTTGTTAAGAAGCTTTTTGAGGAAGAGGTTTCAGAGGTTAGAGATGGTATCGTAGAAATCAAGTCTATCTCACGTGAAGCTGGTAGCCGTACAAAGATTGCTGTTTGGTCAAACGACGAGGATGTTGATCCAGTAGGAGCATGCGTTGGACAAAACGGTGCAAGAGTTAACGCTATCGTTAATGAGCTTCGTGGAGAAAAGATTGACATTGTTGAGTGGGATGAAAACCCAGCATACTTAATCGAAAATGCACTTTCACCAGCAAAGGTTGTTGCAGTTATTGCAGATGCTGATGAAAAGAGCGCACGTGTTGTTGTTCCAGATTACCAGCTTTCACTTGCAATTGGTAAGGAGGGACAGAATGCACGTCTTGCAGCTCGTCTTACAGGCTTCAAGATCGACATCAAGAGCGAAACACAGGCTAAAGAAGCTGGCGATTTCCTTGACTATGATGAGGATTATGATGATGAAGAAGAGTACTACGATGAGGACGAGTACTATGATGAGGATGGCGAAATCGAGGATACAGATGATGTAGAAGAGTCTGAATCAGAGGAGTCAGCAGAGGAAGAGTAAATGAGTGAAAAAACATTACCTCTTAGGAAGTGTGTGGCCTGTGGTCAAATGCTTCCGAAGGACCAGCTGTTTAGAATAGTCAAATCTGATGATGGCATCAAATTAGACTTATCTTATAAATGCATGGGACGCGGTGCTTATATATGTCGCGATGCAAAATGTATTGATTTAGCAGTTAAGAAAAAATCCTTTAACAGATCCTTACGAGGACCAGTTAGCAATGAGGTGATTGATAGCTTATATATGGAGTTGGAAAATGGCAGTAGATAAAGCACTTAACATGATTAGTATTGCTCAGAAAGCAGGCATGCTCCTTAGCGGAGAATTCGCTTGCGAACAGGCAATTAAATCACAGGAGGCATTCCTTTGTATCGTTGCAACAGATGCATCAAATAATACAAAGAAATCGTTTTCGAACTCCTGCGAATTCTACAATGTAGAATACGTGGAATATGGAACTAAAGAATCTTTAGGTCATGCAATTGGTAAAGAGTATCGGGCATCAATCGTAGTGTGCGATGAAAATTTATCCTTAAGCATTCTAGATAAGATTTCAAGTAGATGAGGAGGATATTAGATGGCAAAAATTAAAGTACATGAATTAGCTAAAGAGTTAGGAAAGGAAAGCAAGGACGTTATTTCTTTTCTTGATTCAAAGGGCATAGAAGCAAAAGCACAAAGCGGCGTTGAGGATGATATGGCTGACAAGGTTAGAAAGCACTTTTCTGACAAGACTGCAGCTAAAAAGTCTAAACCAGCCGTTGATAAGGATGGAAATCCAGTTAAAAAGAAAAAGAATGTCTTTGTAGTAACTCGTGATAGAGATGACAGACGTCGTCGTGGTTCAGATTCTTCTAGAAACGAGAACAGAGATAGAAACAATAACAATAATAACAACAATAAGCAGCAGACACCTGCACCTAGAGGACCAATCAGACCTCGTTCATTTGCAGATGGTGTACGCCCTTCTCAGAGAGCTTCTGCTCAGGCTACAGACACAGAGTTTGTATCAAAGAGAAGAAATGATGGCGAGCAGTCAGAGCGTCCAGCTAGACGCAACGACAGAAACAATGAGGCTCGTGGCGAGAGAAGAGACAATAACAGAACAGATAATAGAAGAAACGACAGACCTGATAGAAACAATAGACAGGATAGATCTGAGCGTCCTTCTAGAAATGATAGAAATTCTAATGGCAGACCTGATAACAGAACTGACAATAGAAACGACAATAGAAGAAACGATGGAAATCGTGACAATAGAAGACCTTCTAACGGAAGAGATAACAACAATAATAGAGACAATCGTAACACACGTCCTTCACAGGCAAGTGCTCCAGAGATGGCTCCATCTACTAACTCTAAGGGCGGTCGTAGAGAAGACAAGAAGAGAAAGAACAACGATAGAGACAACAACATCGGCGGCAAGAAGCAGGAGCGTTTTGTAAACCTCGAGAAGAATGGTGGTAAGAAGAAGCGTAACAACACTCCTAAGGCACCAGAACGTGATATGAACGAGGTTCTTAACATTACTATTCCAGATAGAATTACTATCAAGGATCTTGCTGACAAGATGAAGGTTCAGGCTTCAGCTGTTGTTAAGACACTTTTCATGAAGGGTGTAATGGTTACAGTAAACCAGGAAGTAGACTTCGAAAAGGCTGAAGAAATCGCTCTTGAGTTCAACTGCATTTGCGAAGAGGAAGAAAAGGTTGATGTTATTGCAGAGCTTCTTAAGGAGGAAGATGAGGATACATCTAACTTCCCATCACGTCCACCTGTTGTCTGCGTAATGGGTCACGTTGATCATGGTAAAACATCACTTCTTGATGCAATCAGAGATACAAAGGTAACTGACCGTGAGGCTGGTGGTATTACACAGCATATTGGTGCTTACACAGTATCAATCAACAATCAGGATATTACATTCCTTGATACACCAGGTCATGAGGCGTTTACAGCTATGCGTATGCGTGGTGCCAACTCTACAGATATCGCTATCTTAGTAGTTGCTGCTGATGATGGTGTTATGCCACAGACAGTAGAGGCTATCAGCCATGCAAAGGCTGCAGGCATCGAGATTATCGTTGCAATCAACAAGATTGATAAGCCAAACGCAAATATCGATAGAGTAAAGCAGGAGCTTGCTGAGTATGAGCTTATTCCTGAGGATTGGGGCGGTAGCACAATCTTCGTTCCAGTTTCAGCTCACACAAGAGAAGGTATCGACACTCTTCTTGAGATGATTCTTCTTACAGCTGAGGTTCTTGAATTAAAGGCAGATCCTAAGAGAAAGGCTCGTGGTCTTGTTATCGAGGCACAGCTTGATAAGGGTCGTGGTGCAGTTGCAACTGTCCTTGTACAGAAGGGTACACTTCACGTAGGTGATCCAGTAGCATGTGGTAGCTGTCATGGTAGAGTTCGTGCCATGATCGATGATACTGGTGCTAGAGTAAAGACTGCAGGTCCTTCAGTTCCAGTTGAGATTCTTGGCCTTTCTGATGTTCCAAATGCAGGTGAAGTATTCATGGCATTTGATTCAGAAAAGGAAGCTCATTCATTTGCAGATACATTCGTTGCAGAGCATAAGAACAGACTTGTTGAGGAAACAAAGTCTAGAATGTCTCTTGACGATTTATTTAGCCAGATTCAGTCTGGTAACCTTAAGGAGCTTGACATTATTGTCAAGGCTGATGTTCAGGGTTCAGTAGAGGCTGTTAAGCAGTCACTTGAAAAGCTTTCTAACGAGGAAGTTGTAGTTAAGACTATCCACGGCGGTGTTGGTGCAATCAACGAATCCGATGTCGTTCTTGCATCTGCTTCAAACGCTATTATTATCGGCTTCAACGTTAGAGTTGATGCTCAGGCAAAGGCTACAGCTGATAGAGAGGGCGTAGATCTTCGTCTCTACAAGGTAATCTATGATGCTATTAATGATGTAGAAGCTGCTATGAAGGGTATGCTTGATCCTGTATTCGAGGAGAAGGTAATCGGTCATGCAGAGGTTCGTCAGATCTTCAAGGCATCTGGTGTTGGTAACATCGCTGGTTCATATGTTACAGATGGTTACTTCCAGAGAGATTGTATGGTACGTATTACTCGTGCAGGTGAGCTTATTCATGAAGGAAAGCTTGGTTCTCTTAAGAGATTCAAGGATGACGTTAAGGAAGTTAAGTCAAACTTTGAGTGTGGTCTCGTAATCGAAGATTTCAATGATGTTCAGGAGATGGATATTATCGAGGCATACATTATGGTAGAGGTACCTAGATAATGAGAAAAAATTCAGTTAAAAATACACGTATAAACGAAGAGGTTATGCGTGAGCTTAGCAATATTATTCGTTTAGAGGTAAAGGATCCACGTATTTCTCCAGTTACTTCTGTAGTTTCTGTAGAGGTGGCTCCAGACCTTAAAACATGCAAGGCATATATTTCAGTGCTTGGTGACGATGAAGCAGCTAAAAAGACTCTTGAAGGCCTCAAGAGCTCTGCAGGCTTCATTCGTCGAGAGCTTGCTCATAGAGTAAATCTTAGAAATACTCCTGAGATTACTTTTATTAGCGATCAGTCAATTGCTTATGCTGCAAAGATAAGCAAGATTATTGATGAGGTAAATGCACCTCTTCATGCAAAAGAGGAAGAATAGGAGACAGAATATGATAGACAATTTTAATGAGTTACTCGACAAAGCAAATACAGTTGCCATTAGTGGTCATGTTAGACCGGATGGAGATTGTGTGGGTTCCTGCATGGCTATGTACAATTATATTGTTACATACTATCCAGATATCGAGACTCATGTCTATCTTGATCCTATACCAAATATTTTTAAGTTTTTAAAGAATACTGATAAGATTGAGGACATACATACAGTTGATAAGGACACTGTTTTTGATTTATACATTGCACTTGATTGCAGTGACGGTGGCCGTTTAGGTGATGCCAATGAATTCTTTTCAAAGGCTACACATACTGTATGTATTGATCATCATCTTAGTAACAGTGGTTTTGCAGAATTTAGCTATATTATTCCTGATGACAGCTCTACTTGTGAGCTTGTATATAATCAGTTTGGAAAAGAGAGAATCACAAAGGATATTGCAGAATGTTTATACCTTGGAATAATTCATGACACAGGTATTTTCCAGTATTCATGTACAACAGAGGCTACTATGGCCGCTGCAGGATATCTTATGACTAAGGGAATAGACTATCCAAAGATTTGTACTGATACATATTTTGCAAAGACAATGGTTCAAAATAGAATGCTGGGAATGGCATTAATGGGCTGCAAAACATTTTTAGATGGGAAAGTTATTGCTGCAGTTATCACAGCTGAGGATATGGCCAAATATGGTGCTCAAAGTAAGCATCTAGAGGGCATTGTGCAACAGCTTCGTGATACAACCGGTGTAGAGGTTGCAGTATTTTTATATGAGCTTGAAGACGGAGAATTCAAGGGCAGCACACGTGCTACAGGCGATGTAGATTTAACAGTTATCACTGGAGTATATGGCGGTGGTGGCCACAAGAAGGCTGCTGGCTTTTCCGTTTCAACAAAGGATCCATGGTCAATAATCAATGACATTGTTGCTATGGTTGAAAAGCAATTAAATGAATAGGATTTTTCTGAATGAATAGTGGCATAATAAATGTTTATAAGGAAGCCGGGTATACCTCTTTTGATGTGGTTGCCAGGCTTCGTGGTATATTAAAAATAAAAAAAATTGGTCATACAGGCACTCTTGATCCTGATGCTACAGGTGTTTTGCCTGTTTGCGTAGGAAAGGCTACAAAGCTTTGTGATATGCTTACAGACAAGGACAAGGTATATGAGTGTGTTATGCTTCTTGGCGTAGAAACTGATACCTATGACATGTCAGGTCGAATATTAGAAAAAAGACCTGTTTTATCTTCAGAGGAAGAGGTTACAAATACTATTAATTCCTTTGTAGGTGACATAATGCAGGTGCCACCTATGTATTCTGCATTAAAGGTAAATGGCAAAAAGCTTTATGAGCTTGCTAGAGAAGGCAAAGAGGTAGAGCGCAAGCCTAGACCAGTAACTATTTTTAGTATAGATATTTTAAATGTTAGTTTACCAGAGGTTACCATCAGAATTCACTGTAGTAAGGGCACATATATTAGATCTCTTTGCCATGATGTTGGTGAGGCGCTTGGCTGTGGCTGCGCTATGAAGAGCCTGGTTCGCACCAGAGTGAGTATGTTTGATATATCAGATGCACGTACTATTGATGAGATAGAAAAGATAGTAAAAGCTGGAAATCTAGATGGTATTATGATGCCTATAGATCAGGCCTTTGCAAATATGGAGACTATATTTGTTGTGCCAATGGAGGATGCTATAAAGCATGCTGTAAATGGTGCACCAATACATGAATCTTTAGTATTTGCCGAGTCTTGTAGCGGCTTTGAGGAGGATAGGTCTTATAGAATTTATCTTCCAGATAATAGATTTATTGGCGTATATAAATATGCCGAGGGTTACTTTAAGTTGGAGAAATTTTTCTTAGAATAAGATATGGAATATTTACATTCATTATTTGATGCCCATATAGACGGTCCAACAGCAGTTACAGTTGGAAAGTTTGACGGTATTCATAAAGGGCACAATCTTTTAGCCCAGGATATAATTTCAAAGTCATGCGAGGGACTTAGCTCATGTATGATTACATTTACAAATTCACCTCGTATTGCACTTTCAAAGGATGATACTCCATCCTTAATTACAAATAAGGAGAGAGTATATATGCTCGAAAAGAATGGATTGGATTACTTGATCGAGTGTCCATTTGACGAGCGACTAATGCAGACAAGCGCTAGAGAATTCGTGGAGTTTCTAGTAAAGCATTTAAACATGAAATATATGGTGGCTGGTTCTGATTTTACATTCGGATACAAGGGCGCTGGAAATGTTGAGCTTTTAAAAGAATTATCAAAGGAGCTTGGCTTTAAGTTTCATGTTATTGAAAAAATAAAAAAGAATAATAGAGATATTAGCAGTACATATATTAGAGAAGAGCTGACAAAAGGCAATATCAGTAGTGTTAATGAAATGCTCGGATATGAGTATTTTGTATGGGGAGAGGTAGTGCACGGTGCACATTTAGGCCATACAATAGGCATTCCTACTATCAACATTATGCCGGAGGAAAACAAGCTGGTGCCAAAGTTTGGTGTGTATGTTACCACCATCGATTTTGACGGAAGATTGTATCACGGTGTAACAAATGTGGGCACAAAGCCTTCAGTTTCAGACAAAGAAATCGTTGGCATCGAGACACATATTCTTGATTACAATGGTGATTTATATGGCAAATACGTAAAGGTAACCTTCAAGGAATTCCTTAGACCAGAGATGAAATTCAATTCCATTGATGAGCTTAAAAGCCAGATGAATGCTGATAAAAAGACTGCAAAAGACTTCTTTAATAATTAATCATGATTAAATATTACAGAAATATTACAAATTGTTGACTCTATATTGGAAACTTGATATAATAATCAAGGTTTTTAATTAGACAATTTTGGAGGAATTATGAAGAGGCGAGTTATAACAGCATTCGCTATTGTTTGCGGAATGGCTTTAATATTCGATTTTGCTATTGATTCAAATAAAGCTTCTAAAACAGCTGAAAACACTACTGTTTCAGCATCTCTTACAGCCGGAGCTATGGAAGCAGCATCATGTGACTTGTCAGCCATAGAAGATGCAACAGTTGCTGATTCAGACGCTGTATTAACAGCAAAGTCTCTTGGAGATATATATGGTTACAACAACCTAGGTATTTGTAACGTATCAGAAGGAAACCTTAACATTCGTGAAACTGCATCCTCAGATGGTTCATTAGTTGGTAAATTTCCAGCTGATGCAGCGTGTGAGATTATCAGTGAAGAGGGCGAATGGAGCTACATAAAGTCAGGTGAGGTAGAGGGTTATGTCAATTCAGAATACCTGCTCACTGGCGATGAGGCATGGGACAAGGCAGTAGAGCTTGCCGAGTATGTTGCTACATCAAACACAGGTGGACTTAGAGTTCGTACAGAGCCAAACACAGACTGTGAAATCATCTATCAGCTTGCTGATGGTGAAGAGGTTGCCATCCTTGACAACACACAGGATGATGATTGGATCAAGGTAGATGTTGATGGTGATACAGGTTATGTATCTGCAGAATATGTTGATGTTGATTTATCACTTCGTACAGCTATGACACTTACAGAGGCTAGATACGGCGAGGGTGTTTCTGATGTCCGTACAGCAGTATGTGATTTTGCATTACAGTATGTTGGTAATAGATATGTTTGGGGTGGTACCTCCCTTACAAACGGATGTGACTGTTCCGGATTTACTATGCAGGTAATGGCACAGTACGGCGTATCATTATCACATTCATCTAGAGCGCAGGCCAATGAAGGAACAAAGATTTCCACATCAGAGCTCAAGCCTGGAGATTTGATTTTCTATGGAAAGGGAAGCTACATCAACCACGTTGCCATCTACATTGGAGGTGGTCAGATTGTACATGCATCCAACAAGCGTGACGGTATCAAAATTTCAAATTATATGTACCGTACACCAATCAAATGCGTTCGAGTTTTATATGACTAAATACATTGGGCTACCACATACCGTGGTAGCCTTTTTTGTTGTTATATGATATAATTTTCATCGTGCTTAGGCACTATTTTTGACTTTTATATTGGAGAGGAATTTAAATATGGCTTTACTTGAAAATTGGCAGAAGATTGCCTACAACCAGAATCAGAGTCAGGCTGATTTACAGAGATTTTGGCAGAATTATTTCTTGTTAGAGAAGGGCATTTATGAGCAGCTTCTTGAGGATCCTGATACAGAGGTAAAGGGAACAGTTAAGGAACTTGCTGCAAAGTTTAACATCGAGATTATGCCTATGGTAGGTTTCCTTGATGGAATCAATGATTCACTTGTTACTCCAAATCCTATCGATACAATGGAAGAGGATACAGAGGTTTCTTTAAAGTTTGATAAAGAGAAGCTTTTCAAGAATATGATCGATGCAAAGGCTGATTGGCTTTATGGTCTTCCACAGTGGGAGAAAATTTTTGACGAGGATACTCGCAAGAAGCTTACAAAGGAAGCTAAGAACATGCACACAGTAGTACGTTCAGAGAAAAAGGTTGGACGTAATGATCCATGTCCATGCGGTTCTGGCAAGAAATACAAGCATTGCTGCGGAAAGAAAAACTAAAAACATTGAGTTTTCAAGACACTAAATATTATTTAGTGTCTTTTTATTTTAGTATATTAAGAGTAATAAAAGCTCTTTAATATAATGGCATATTAAAACATAAATACTTTCTCTAGATAGAAAAGTAGTAAAATAATACTTGTAATTGTACTTTAAAAGTAGTAATATACTACCATGAAGTCTGAAGGGAGAGAATTATGTTTTTAGTGTATGGTACAACAAGAAAGAATAAGGAGATTGCAAATACAAATACTTTGTATCAGTGCAATCATTGTAAGAATGTTTCTAGATTTATGATTTTACGAAATAGATTATATTTTACTTTGTTTTTTATTCCCTTAATCCCTCTTAGCTCACATTATTATGAGGTTTGTCCTATTTGTGAGAGAGGTCATCAGATTACAAAAGCTGAGGCGTACACTGTTATAAAAAATGGAGCTATCGATTAACGATAGCTCCTATTGTTTTAAAGAAATCCGGATAAGAAATCCTGCAGCATCCTTCGTCGTCAAAGCAGGTTTCTCCATTGGCCACAAGGCCTGCTATTGCAAAAGACATGGCGATGCGATGGTCCTTGTAGGTTTTAATCCTTGCGCCATGCAGTTCATTTCCACCATTTATAATCATGCCATCTTCAGTAGGGGTGATATCACATCCCATATTCTTGAGATTTTCACATACGGTAGCAATTCTATCACTTTCCTTTACCTTTAATTCTGCTGCATCCTTAATAGTGGTTTGTCCCTTTGCACAGGCAGCCATAACGGCAATTACAGGTATTTCATCGATGAGGGCGGGGATTATATCTCCGGAAACCTCACAGCCCTGTAAATCGCTAGTTTTCACGTGGATATCTGCCACAGGCTCTCCAGATACAATACGTTCATTTAATAGTTCAAGGTTTGCACCCATGTCCTGAGCTATTTTTATAATGCCTGCTCTTGTTGGATTCGTATTTACGTTTTTAATAAGTAAATCTGAATTTGGACAAATAAGTCCTGCTACAATAAAGTATGCAGCTGAGGAAATGTCTCCGGGAACCTCAATCTTTTGCCCGTTAAGGATAGGATTGCTTTCGATGGAAGCTGTAAGGCCTTTAGTGGTAATATTTGCGCCAAATCCGGAGAGCATAAGCTCTGTATGATTTCTGCTGACAACAGGCTCTGTTACAGATGTGATTCCATCTGCATACAATCCAGCAAGCAAAACGCAGGATTTTACCTGGGCACTGGCCACAGGTGAATTATAATGTATGGCTTTTAGAGGTGCGCCGCCAATTTTAAGTGGAGCACAGCCGTTATTTTTAATGGAAGAAATATTGGCACCCATTTCAGTTAAAGGAGTAATTATACGTCCCATTGGTCTTTTTTGAATGGATTCATCGCCATTTAAAGTACTGACAAAGTCCTGTCCTGAAAGAATACCAGAAATAAGTCGGGTAGTAGTGCCACTGTTTCCCACATCAAGCATATCCTTTGGAGCAGTAAGTCCGTGAAGGCCCTTTCCATGAATGATTACATAATCATTATCCTGAGATATGTCTATGCCCATGGCTTTAAAGCAGCCTATGGTGGAGCGACAATCTGCGCCATCTAAAAATCCTGTAAGTTCAGTTATACCATTTGAAATGGCTCCAAACATTACACCTCTATGGCTTATAGATTTGTCTCCAGGAACCTTTATTTCACCTTTTATGCTTTTTACCTTTGATATTGCCATTAATTTGTCCTCTGTCGTACGTAGTAATTGTTGTGTGTTAATACTGTGCGAGCTTTGTTTAGTGCATCCTGTGTGTAGAATTCTATTCTGAGAACACCAGGCTCAAATTCTCTGTTATGAATAATGTCGATATTTCTAACACTGATATCTGCGTTTGCTAAAAGCTGAAGCACGCCTACAAGTGTACCAGCCTTGTCATCGATATCGCAATATAATTCGAAGAATCTTGCCTGCCCACTTTCAGGAATGGTAAGGGAATCTCTGTAATCCTTTGCCTTTGTCCAAAGCTTTAGAATTTCATCTGAATCAGAATCAGCAATTGCAGACTTAAATACATCAAGCTCCTCTTGAAATTTTTCTATTAAAGCTAGAATGCTGTTCCTATTGCTTAGGAAAATGTGCTGCCACATTGTAGGAGAGCCAGACGCAATACGGGTAATATCCTTGAATCCGCCGGCAGCTATTGTTTTTCTAATGGCTCTTTCGTCATCTGTATCCTGAACCAGATTTACAAGGGCTGCTGCAATAACATGAGGCAGATGCGAAACTGAGGCTGTTGCGTCATCATGCTCCTCTGGTGTGAGCTTTATAGGAATTGCCCCAAGGCTAGAAATGTATGAGCAAAAATCGTTGTAGGTATTTGCATCCATCTCATCATCAGCAGTGAGTATATAGTATGCATTTTCAAGTAAAAGAGCAGAAGAGTGCTCTAATCCGGTAAGCTCCGATCCTGTCATAGGATGTCCGCCAATGAATTGATGGCTAAGGCCCAGCTCTCTAGCGACTGCAGTGATATCACCCTTAACAGATCCCACATCAGTAATTATGCAATCCGGTTTTACGATATCCTTTAACTGACGAAGATAGTCGCAGTTTACCTTTACTGGGCTACATAAAAAGATAATGTCACACTGACCAAATTGATGGATTTTTAATAAGCCATTGTTATCTATTAAATGCTCTTCGTAGGCAGCCTCTATAGTAGATTCTCTCGATGCTGTGGCAAGTATTTTTGTATTTGGATAAATCTTTAATATCGCTTTTGCGATACTTCCTCCAATTAATCCTAATCCCACAAATCCAATAGTTTTTGATTTCATAGCCATTCTCCTAAAATGGGAAATTCCCCTAAATTTCTTTAGTGCTTTAAAGTATAAATATATTTAAATAATATCACATTTATACGTTGTAAATAGTCTGAATATTGGATAAAATATAATTAACTATTCAGAACCATGCAATATTTATCTGATTAATTAAGTATTTTTTGTTTTATGGGGTTAAGACAGTCGCAAATATTCAGTTGGGCGGAAACGTATTTGCGAATTATAAACATGGTTCAATTTTAATAGAATTGGGAGGTACGACACATGAAGGTATTTACTACGGACAAGATTAGAAATGTTGTGTTACTTGGTCACAGCGGGGCGGGCAAAACCAGTCTCATCGAATCTATGGCTTTTCTAGCTGGCCAAATCGGCAAGCCGGGCACTATAGAGGCTGGTAATACCATTAGTGACTATGACAAGCTTGAGGTGAAGAAT
>JAILKL010000025.1 GCA_024693775.1 Pseudobutyrivibrio sp. | reverse complement strand
TATAGCTAGGATAGAAGCATACAAGAATTATTTATCTACAATCAAGAAGCAGGATCTAGAGGCTAAGATAAAAGACGACCATGATTACTTTGATGAGGTCCTTCCTTATGCCTTTATATTTGGTATATCAAAAAAGCTTGTACAGAAATATGATTACACTGCAAATGTAACAAATAGATATATTAAATATACAGATAATATAACAAGCTCTGTATATTACACAGATACATCTACAAGTAGTTCGAGCTCTAGTTCTAGCTCAGGATGTGGTGGCGGATGCTCATCTTGTGGTGGTGGATGTTCTTCTTGCGGTGGAGGAGGCTCATGGTAAGAGAATTTGTATTGCAATGGCATATCAGTGAAAGCTGTAATCTTAAATGCTTACATTGTTATCAAGAAGGTCATGTACCTGTTTCACTTAATAGTGAGCAGCTTTTTGACATTTTAAATCAATACAGACAGCTTCTTAAGGAGCAGAAAATCAAAGGACATATTAATATAACAGGAGGGGAACCACTGTGTTCTCCTCATTTTTTTGAGCTCTTAGAAGAATTTAAGAAGGATAGAGATTTATATAGTTTCTCGATTCTTACAAATGGCACGCTTATCACTGATGAGATAGCAAAAAGGATTGCCAGTTATGGCCCAGAATATGTTCAGGTGAGCCTGGAAGGCAGCAAGAAAACTAACGACTATATAAGAGGCAAGGGCGTTTATTCTAAAGTGGCAAAGGCTGTAAAGCTGCTGAAAAAGTACAATGTTTATGTTTCTTTATCTTTTACTGCAACGGCTCTCAATTATAAAGAGCTGCCAAATGTTGTTAAGTTTGCAAAAAGATATGGAGTGGACACCGTATGGTCGGATAGATATATTCCATTGAATTCTCCAGAGGTTAACCTTTGCATGAATAAAGAGCAAACGAAAGAGTACCTCGATATGATCACAAGGGAGAGCTTTGCGCTAAGAAGACAGGGCTGTAAAACAGAAGTGGCGCTATATCGTGCTCTGCAATTTTTAAAGACTAATAATCTGCCTTATTCCTGCACAGCAGGAGATACATTGCTGACTGTCATGGAAAATGGTGATTTAGTTCCTTGTAGACGTATGCCAATTGTGGTGGGAAATCTACTTGATGACAATATGCTTGACCTTTACAACAACTCTGATCTGTTAAAGTCGCTTAGAGCAGACACTACCCCTGATGACTGTAGCGATTGCGATTACAGCTCATTTTGCAAGGGTGGCTTGAAATGTCTTACATATGCCACCTATGGTGATTTAAATCATAAAGATGTAGGGTGTTATAATTAGAAGAGAAAAGTAGTGTTGACATACTTAATATAAAGTATTAATATACTACCATGAACATGAACGTAGGAGAACTATATGTACTCAGAAGAACAAATTAAGATTTTGAAGAGGATTACTTTATATTGCAATCTGGCTATAACAGGTTTTTGGATATTTTTAATCACTTCAGGTCTAGAAATTTTTTTCGAGATAGTCAATGCGTTATTTCTCAATTATAAAACAGAATTTCAGAGATATATGGCGTTTTCATTTACATCGGTCTTTATTCCAATTTCGTTTATTTTGTTTTCTGTGGGATATGGAGGAATGACTTTTATTTTCCGCAAGGATGCGTTTCTTGAGATTTATGATAATCTAAATATTCCTTCAATCTCAGAAAAACACCTTAATAAACTGGAAATATTGTTTTGTAATATAGGCAGGTTTGTATATATTGTTGGTCTATTCGGACTGGTTTTAATTGTAAAAGCCATATCAAAAGAGTTTGAAGAACAGTATGGTGGTAGGAGGGGATTGCATCTGACTCTTTCCTGCAGCTTGAGCATTATTACAGCTTTAGTTATGAGTTATTTATTTGCAATGCACTGCATTACAGGCCATGAACAAAGAGTGCAGCAATTTGAAAAAGCGAGGGCAATGCTTAAAGAGGCTGATGAAGTTTTCTTTAAGTATAATGCTGAAGATTCTCATACCTTTGGATTCGACAAGGACTCTTTTCATTTTTCTCTAACTGAATATTGGAATTATTGTAAAGATGATGAATATCTTATTCGGATTAGTCTAGACAAGAATGATTTTCTTGTTTCCACTCTAAACATGGATTTTGACTTTGATGGTTCAAAAGACAGGGAAAAACTCTATGATGATTTTATAGAAGAATTTGATAATGCTACATCCGCTTTCAAGGAAACAGATCTTGAATTTCAATATTCTGAGATGGACGAAGGGTTAATATTGCCAGAGGATTTTAAAGAGAATTTTATGAATCCTGAAGAAGGAACCTTTAAATACAGATACGAATTATCAGAGCATGCAACTGTCTACATAGATATTGAAAGAAACGAAAATTATGAAGGAAAAAAATATATAAAGATTTCCTATACTGTTTACAACTTTTAACGAAGGAGAAATATTGTGAATAATAATGCTAATTTTGAAGAAATGAAAAAGAAGATGCTGATTGCCAAAGTGCTTTTTGGTATTGGTGTTGCATTTGCAGTTTTAGGATATCTATCTTATAGACTTGCAGGCTTTGGTTTTGGAATTATTTTTACACTAGTAGGATTTGGTCTTGCTTTTGTAGGAGGAAAATTTAATAGTGACTTTCAGAATGCTTTTGCAGACCAGGTCATGATTCCAACTATTCAAAGCATATTTCCAAATTCCACATTTATTGTGTATTTGGATGATAAACGAATCACAGAGCATTTTAAAAAGCTTGGAATGATTCGCAGAGATAAAAGTGAGAGAATCACAAATTTGCTGGCTGTTGAAAAAGATGGTCATCTTCTTAACGAGTTTTCCTGTGAGGAATATCATGAAGTGCCTAATCCGAAAGGCGGCGTGAATACTATCTATACTTATAAAGGAACGGAGTTTAGATATGATTTTGCCACTAATATTGATGGTGTAGTTAGAATTCTTTCAAGTCATAAGAAAAAGCTTTCAAATAGCGAAAAGACCTTCCTTCCTAAAGAATGTACTCTAACACCTGAAAAGATTGAAACAGGAAACATTGAGTTAGATGAAAGTTTCGAGATTTTTGCGAGCTCTCAACATATTGGATTTTTTGTATTAAATTCAACTGTTATTGAAAAGATAAAGCTTTTCAGAGAAAAATATGGAGATTTTGGTCTTGCTATTACAAATGACGAGTTGTTTATTTCATTTGATGGTGTGGATAGATTTATAAAAATTCCAGATAAGGTTTCTCAGATTAATGAAAGCGCATTTATTAATGCAAAGAATCAGATTTATGAGATAGTAGAGATGCTTAATGATATTGGATATGCAATTTCTAAGCATGTAGAAAAAGAAAACATTATATAAAGGAAATAAGATATGACAGGATTAATTATTGTAGGAGTTATTATTATATTAATAGCAGTTTTAGCTATTTGGTTTGTAAAGGTGTCCAACAATTTTAAACGAATCGGGATTGCTGTGGAACAGACTAAGGCTGACATCGAAATTTATATGATTAAAAGATATGATGTACTTATGAATTCCATGAAGGTTGCAAAAGAATTTGCAAGCCACGAAGATGAAGTCTTTTCTAAATTAGTTGAGATTAGAAAAGGAATGGATTTTAAGACACTTTCTGAACAGGCAGCGCTTCAAGAGGAAGCATCTAGGGGATTTTTTGCTTTAGCTGAAGCATATCCAGATTTAAAATCTACAAAACTTTATACAAATCTTCAAATTCAGCTTTCTGATGAAAATGAGCATTATGCTGCTGCAAAGCGTTCATACAATTCAAATGTGTCTAGATTTAATAAAGAAGTTGTTGTATTCCCTAACAGCATCGTTGCTGCTATGACAGGAGTAAAAGAGCTTCCTTTCTTCAAAGATGAAAAGGCTGAAGAAAAGAAAGAGGTTTCATTTGATTTTTAGAATAAAGAACAAAAAATGACAAAATTGTGAAACTTTATTTTGTGGTGCATATGTCTATTGACTACTAGATAATGTGGTGGTAGTATAATTCTATCAACACAATATCTAGTAGTTTTTGTTTATAATCAACTAGATATTGACTGAATATTATATACAATACGATTCATTTTATATAAAACCCGGAGGCAGAACATGAAAAGATATGTAGTTAAAAAAGATGGTTCACTTGAGCCATTCGATGTGCAAAAGGTTGTTGAGGCAGTTGGCAAATCAGCTACTAGAGTCCTAGTTAAATTTACTCCTGAGCAGGAAAAGTTTATCTGTCAATTTGTTGAGGAGAGAGTGGAGGAGCTTGAACTTGAAAAAATTGAAATTGCACAAATGCATAACATTGTTGAGGGTGCTTTGGAGCGTGTCAATCCGATGGTGGCAAAAAGCTACAGAGATTATCGCAACTACAAGCAGGATTTTGTCCAGATGCTCGATGATGTTTATAAGAAGTCTCAGAATATCATGTATATCGGTGACAAGGAGAATTCAAACACAGATTCTGCCCTTGTTTCTACAAAGCGCTCATTAATATTCAACGAGTTAAATAGAGAATTATACAAAAAATTCTTCCTTACAACAGAAGAAGTACAGGCTATCAGAGATGGTTACATCTATATCCATGATATGAATGCAAGACGTGATACTATGAACTGCTGTTTATTCGACGTAAAGAGTGTTCTTGAGGGTGGCTTTGAGATGGGAAACATCTTCTACAACGAGCCAAAGAGTCTTGACGTTGCTTTTGATGTTATTGGAGATATCGTTCTTTCTGCAGCCAGCCAGCAGTACGGTGGTTTCACTATTCCTCAGGCTGATCAGATTCTTGAGAAATATGCAGAAAAATCATACAACAGATACGTCCAGAAATACCTTGATTTGGGAATCGACGAAGAAAAGGCTAGAGAGATTTCTATGTCAGAGGTACAACGTGAAATGGAGCAGGGCTTCCAGGGTTGGGAGTACAAGTTCAATACTGTAGCTTCTTCTCGAGGAGATTATCCATTTATCACAGTTACAATCGGTCTTGGTACATCAGAATTTGCAAAGATGGCTTCAAAGGCATGCTTAAAGGTTCGTTCTATCGGTCAGGGAAAGCCTGGCTTCAAAAAGCCTGTTTTGTTCCCTAAGATTGTATTCTTATATGACAAGGAATTACATGGTCCAGGGAAAGAGCTTGAGGATGTTTTCGAGGCAGGTATCGATTGCTCTCGCAAGACTATGTATCCTGATTGGTTATCACTTACAGGTGAGGGATATATTTCTAGCATGTATAAAAAATACGGCAAGGTTATTTCACCTATGGGATGCCGTGCTTTCCTTTCACCTTGGTATGAAAGAGGTGGTCGAACACCAGCTGATGAAAATGATTCACCTGTATTTATCGGAAGATTCAACATCGGTGCCGTTTCATTACATTTACCAATGATTCTTGCAAAATCACGTCAAGAGTCAAAGGATTTCTATGAGGTACTTGATTACTATCTAGAAATGATTAGAAAGCTTCACATTCGTACATATGCATACTTAGGAGAGATGCGTGCATCCACAAACCCACTTGCATATTGTGAAGGTGGTTTCTATGGCGGACATCTTGGCTTCCACGACAAGATCAAGCCTTTATTAAAAACTGCTACAGCTTCATTTGGTATCACAGCCTTCAATGAGCTTCAGCAGCTCTACAATGGCAAATCCCTTGTAGAGGATGGAGAATTTGCCATCGAAGTATTAAAGCATATTAACGACAAGGTAAACCAATTCAAGGAAGAGGATGGAAACCTTTACGCCATCTACGGTACACCAGCTGAAAATCTTTGTGGTTTACAGGTAAAGCAATTCAGAAATAAATATGGAATCGTTGAAAATGTATCCGATAGAGATTATGTTTCAAACTCATTCCATTGCCACGTTACAGAAGATATCACACCAATTGAAAAGCAGGATTTGGAAGGCAGATTCTGGGAGCTTTCAAACGGTGGAAAGATTCAGTACGTTCGTTACCCAATCAATTACAACCGCGACGCTGTAAAGACACTTGTTCGTCGTGCTATGGACAAGGGCTTCTATGAGGGTGTAAACCTTTCACTTTCATACTGTGATGATTGCGGTCATGAGGAGCTAGAGATGGATGTATGTCCAGTTTGTGGCAGCAAGAATCTTACAAAAATCGATCGAATGAATGGTTATCTTTCATATTCTCGTGTAAAGGGCGACACTCGTCTAAACGAGGCAAAGATGGCTGAGATTGCTGATCGTAAATCAATGTAGGGAGAGAGAATTAATATATGAATTATCATAATATTACCAAGGATGATATGTTAAATGGTGACGGCTTGCGCGTAGTATTATGGGTTGCTGGCTGCAATCATCAGTGCAAAGAATGCCAAAATCCTATTACTTGGGATCCAAATGGTGGAATACCATTTGATGAGGCTGCAAAGGATGAATTATACGAGGTTTTATCTCGTGACTATATTTCAGGAATCACTTTTAGTGGTGGTGATCCACTTTTTCCTGGAAATAGAAAAGAAGTGACAGAACTTGCCCGTGAGATTAGGGAGAGATTTCCGGGCAAGACTGTCTGGCTCTACACTGGATACAAATATGAGGAAATTAAATCCTTAGAAATTATTAAATATTTGGATGTTCTGGTTGACGGAGAATTTGAAATTGATAAGATAGATTTACAGGCTAAGTGGAGAGGCAGCATCAATCAGCGTGTTATTGATGTGCAGCAATCCGAGAAATTAGGACAGATTGTTCTTCACGCAGATTAATATATGGTATTTAGGAGATAATAGTTTATGAACAACATACAAGTTAATATTTCTAAGCTTACTGATTCAGCAAAGCTTCCTGATAGAGGCTCTGAGTATGCTGCCGGCTATGATTTGTTTGCAGATATTGCTGAAGAAGTTCGCATTGCTCCCCATGAGACCAAGATGATTGGTACAGGACTTGCTATGGAAATTCCAGTAGGTTATTTTGGCGGAGTATTTGCTAGATCTGGTCTTTCTGCAAAGGAAGGGCTTAGACCAGCTAATTGTGTTGGAGTTGTTGATTCCGACTACAGGGGAGAGGTAAAGGTTGCACTTCACAACGATGGTGAAGTAGAGCGTGTAATCACACCAGCTGAAAAGATTGCACAGCTAGTTATCGTTCCATTCCTTGCAGTGGAGTTCAATCCTGTTGATGAGTTATCTGATACTGCTCGCGGTGAGGGCGGTTTTGGTTCAACTGGAAAACACTAATTATAATTTGGCGCCTGGAAAATCCAGACGCCTTTTAATCGTTAAAAGAAAGAGAGTAATAATTTATGGCAAAAAAGGTTACCTATGACGAAAGCAGTATATCTGTTTTAGAGGGTCTTGAAGCTGTTAGAAAACGTCCAGGAATGTACATTGGTTCCACATCTAGAAAGGGTCTAAACCACCTTATCTATGAGATTGTGGACAACTCAGTTGATGAGCATTTAGCTGGAGAGTGCGATACTATTTACGTCACTCTTGAAAAAGACGGAAGCTGTACAGTAGAAGATAACGGTCGAGGAATTCCTGTTGGACTTCATAAGAAGGGCTTACCTGCAGCAAGATTAGTATTTTCTACACTTCACGCCGGTGGTAAGTTTGATGACAGTGTATATAAAACATCTGGTGGTCTACACGGTGTTGGTTCATCCGTAGTAAACGCCTTATCTACATATATGGTTGTAGATATTTCTAGAGAGGGATATGTTCATCACGATAGATACGAGAGAGGTGTTCCAACAGAGCCACTCGTTGATGGACTTCTTCCAAAAATTTCTAAAACAAACAAGCATGGAACAAAGATTAACTTCCTTCCAGATCCAGAAATTTTTGAAAAAACAAATTTCAAAGAAGATGATATTAAATCACGTCTTCACGAAACTGCATACCTTAACCCAGGCTTGACTATCAACTATGCTGATTTACGTGGTGATGAGCCTGAATATGTAACTTATCACGAGCCAGAGGGAATAAAGGGATTTGTAAAAGAAATCAATAAAAGTGCTGAGGCTCTTCATGAGGTTATTTACTTCAAGGGGGCTGCTGAGGGCATTGAATTAGAGGTTGCATTCCAGTACTGTAACGAGTTCAAGGAAAACATACTTGGCTTCTGTAACAACATTTACAACTCAGAAGGTGGTACACATATTACTGGTTTCAAAACAGTTCTCACCACAGTAATCAATAATTACGCTAGAGAGCTTGGCATTCTTAAGGAAAAGGACGCCAACTTTACAGGTACTGATGTAAGAAATGGTATTACAGCCATCGTATCTATAAAGCATCCAGATCCTCGTTTCGAAGGACAGACAAAGACAAAGCTTGATAATCCAGATGCATCAAAGGCCACTCAAAAGGTTTGCCAGGATGAATTTGTTTTATATTTCGATAGAAACTTAGACACCTTAAAGGCTATTATTTCTTGCGCTGAAAAATCAGCCAAGATTCGTAAATCAGAAGAAAAGGCAAAAACAAATCTTCTTACAAAGCAAAAGTTCTCCTTTGATCAAAATGGAAAGCTAGCAAACTGCGAATCAAGAGATGCAAGCAAATGCGAAATCTTTATCGTAGAGGGAGATTCGGCCGGTGGTTCTGCAAAGATGGCTAGAAACAGAATGCATCAGGCTATTATGCCTATCAGAGGTAAGATTCTAAACGTAGAAAAGGCTTCAATGGACAAAGTCTTAGCAAATGCAGAAATCAAAACACTTATTAATGCATTTGGATGTGGCTTTTCTGAGGGCTATGGAAATGACTTTGATATTTCAAAGCTCCGCTATGACAAAATCGTAATCATGGCCGATGCCGATGTGGATGGTGCTCACATTTGCACATTGCTGCTTACATTCTTCTATAGATTCATGCCAGACTTGATAAAAGAAGGACACGTATTTATCGCAATGCCTCCACTTTATAAGGCTATTCCATCTAGAGGCGAAGAAGAATACCTATATGATGATGTAGCACTTGAAAAATATCGTAAAAAAATGAATGGAAAAACATTTACATTACAGCGATACAAAGGTTTAGGTGAGATGGACAAGGATCAGCTTTGGGAGACAACACTTGATCCTGAGCGCAGAAAATTAAAGCTTGTAGAAATCGAAGACGCTCTTATGGCATCTGAGGTTACAGAGCTTTTAATGGGTAGCGATGTAGGTCCTAGAAAAGACTTTATTTATAAGCACGCAAAGGAAGCAGAGCTTGATTTCTAAGGCTTTTTTGCGATTAATTAGAATGAGGATAATATAATGGCACAAGAAATAATAAGAACAGAATACTCTGAGGTTATGCAAAAATCCTTCATTGATTATTCAATGTCAGTTATCCTGGCTCGTGCCGTACCGGATGTTAGAGACGGACTAAAGCCAGTTCAACGTCGTACATTGTATGATATGTATGAACTTAGAGTTGATTATAATAAACCATACAAAAAGAGTGCTCGTATCGTCGGAGATACAATGGGTAAATATCATCCACATGGTGATAGCTCAATTTACGAAGCCCTTGTTGTAATGAGCCAGGACTTTAAAAAGAGCCTTCCACTAGTAGATGGTCATGGTAACTTTGGCTCCATCGAAGGTGATGGCGCCGCTGCCATGCGTTACACAGAGGCACGTCTTGCAAAGGTTACACAGGATGTTTATCTTGGTGACCTTGATAAAAATGTAGTAGATTTCGTCCCAAACTACGATGAGACAGAAAAGGAGCCAGAAGTACTTCCTGTACGTGTACCAAACCTTTTAATTAATGGTTCTGATGGTATTGCAGTAGGTATGGTTACCTCTATTCCTCAGCATAACCTAGGTGAAGTAGTAGATGGCGTAATTGCATACATGAAAAATCCAGATATCAATACAGCAGAAATGCTTGAGATTATTCCTGGTCCTGATTTTCCAACAGGTGGCATCATCACAAACAAAGATGAGCTACTTCAGATTTATTCTACAGGTGTTGGTAAAATCAAAATCAGAGGAAAGGCCCAGATTGAAAAAATCAAAGGTGGCAAGGAGCAAATCGTAATTACTGAGATTCCTTACACAATGATTGGTGCAAATATCGGTAAATTCCTCAACGATATTTATTCTTTAGTAGAATCAAAGAAAACAAACGATATTACAGATATTTCAAACCAGTCTTCAAAGGATGGAATGAGAATTATCGTTGAGCTTAGAAAAGGTGCTGATGCTCAAAATGTTCTCAATCTTTTATACAAAAAGACTCGTCTTGAGGATACCTTCGGTGTAAATATGCTTGCAGTTGCTGATGGCAAGCCAGAAACTCTTGGAATTGTTCCAATTATTCGTCATCATGTAAACTTCCAGTACGAGCTCTGTACTAGAAAGTACACAACTCTTTTAGGCAAAGAGGAAGAGCGCAAGGAAATACAGGAAGGTTTAATCAAGGCCTGTGATGTTATTGATTTGATTATCGAGATTTTACGTGGTTCAAAGGATATCAAGCAGGCAAAGGCTTGTCTTGTAGAAGGCATCACTGAGGGCATCAAATTCAAATCAGAGCAGTCTAGAAAAGATGCAGCCATGCTTAAATTCACAGAAAAGCAGGCTCAGGCTATCTTAGACATGAGATTACATAGATTAATCGGTCTCGAAATCGAAGCTTTACGCGCAGATTATGATGAGACTATGGCCAAGATTGCAGAATATACAAAGATTCTTGGTTCTAGAGCTGAGATGGCAAAGGTAATCATCAAAGATCTCAAGTCAATCAAGAAGGAATACGCTAGAGAAAGACGTACAGTTATTGATAATGTTGCAGAGGCTGTTGTAGAAGAAAAGCCAATCGAGGTTATTGATGTTGCCGTACTTATTGACAGATTTGCATATGCAAGAGTTGTAGATATGCCTACCTATGAGCGTAATAAAGAAGCTGCCGAAACGGAATCAAAGAAAATCGTCTTCTGTAAAAACACAGATAAGATTTGTCTATTTACCGGCAGTGGAGAGATGCACTCTATAAAGGTTCTAAGTCTTCCATTTGGTAAATTTAGAGACAAGGGCCAGCCAATTGATACTGCTGAAAAGGGCTCAAAGCTTGATTTGACAAAAGAAAATCTTATCTATGCAGATTCAATGGAAAATATTGTTTCGAAAAAGCTTTTATTTGCCACAAAATCCGGCATGATAAAGCTTGTTGCAGGTAGTGAGTTTGATGTATCACGAAAGGCCATTGCAGCCACAAAGCTTAACGACAAGGACGAGGTACTTTGCGTAAAGATACTTGAGCCAGAGCATACTGTTGTTATGCGTTCTGCAAAGGACATGTTCCTCAGAATTGATGGAGATTCCATCCCAGAAAAGAAAAAAACAGCTGTAGGTGTAAGAGGTATGCGATTAGCTGACAAGGATTACCTTACAGAAATTTATATTTTATCTGATAGTGATGCAGTAGATGTAAAGGTAAAGGATAAGACCGTTGCTATCAACAGACTTCACGTAGCTAACAGAGACACAAAGGGCGTTAAGAAATAAGGACAAGCATGTATAAAAATATTTATTTTGATTTAGATGGAACATTAGTAGATTCAGCTCCTGGAATTATCCAGGGGTTGAAGATTGCTCTAGAAAAATATGGATACGATATTCCAGATTTTGTTACACTTCGTAAATGCGTTGGACCACCTTTTACATACTCATTCCCAAATCTTTTGCACATAAAGGACGAGGATTTCAAAGGTGCCGTTGCAGCTTATAGAAAATATTATGACGAGGAAGAGGGTATGTACAACGCAGCTGTATATACTGGCATAAAAGAGCTTTTATCAAGTCTTGTAAAGCGAGGCTATTGTCTTTTTGTATGTACTTCAAAGCCAGAGCCAACAGCCAAAAAGCTTCTTAAAAAGCTTGGTATTGACCACTATTTTACAGAAATTTGTGGTGCTACCCTAGATGCAAAAATCGATACAAAGGCACAGGTCATCGATTTATGCTTTAGCAGAGCTCCATGGCATAAAAAGGAAGAAACTCTTTTAATTGGAGATACAAAATATGATGCCGAAGGTGCTGCTCAGATGGGTATTGATTGCCTTGGAGTTTCCTGGGGATTCGGTAGCAGATGGGATTTAGAGGACGCAGGCGCTGTTTCAATAGTAGATTATCCAAACGAGGTACTAGAATACATTGAATCGAATTAAATTTAACAGGGTAATTCAAATTTTATACCCATATTTAGTTTATTATCTTTTATATAACCTAATATTCTCTGTACTAAGCGATACCTTTGCAGCCAGCTATGGCCAGCTATTCTGCTTAATGATATCCGGAGCCATTACAATGATTCCCATCATTTATATTTACAGAAAGCTTCCTCGCTTAATACCAGAGCCTATAAAAGATAAAAAGACACTCATTAATTACTCATTTTACGTAATTGCGATAATCGTATTTGCGATATTAATGAATGTTGCCATTACCCAATTAGGATTAATGAAGGAGTCTACAGGATTTACTGAAGCAAGTGAAACACTTTTAGATGGTACAATTTGGGTACAGGTGCTTTGCAATGCCATAGTTATTCCCATTTTAGAAGAAACACTTTTTAGAGGCATTATTGCTGGACAATTATATATGTGGCATGGTATTTATGTTGCCACTATATTTTCTGCAATTTGTTTTGGTATTTCTCACTTTAATATAGTACAATTTCTATATGCATTTATAGTTGGTTTAGGTTTAGGCTTTTTATATTGTAAGACCAAAAGGCTTTCATTATGTATTATTGCTCACAGCTTAGTCAACTTGATTGTTATTATTTTTACATAATTATTTGGAGGCTTTTATGGAAGACAAAATTACACTCACAATCGAAAAGCAAAAAAACATTGCATTAATTGCCCACGATGGCAAAAAGCCTGTTCTTATTGATTGGTGCGAAACACACAAGGATATTTTAAAAAAGCACAATCTTTGCGGTACAGGTACAACAGCTAGAATGATTAGCGATAGAACAGGTCTTACTGTAAAGGGCTATAACTCAGGCCCACTTGGAGGAGACCAGCAGATTGGAGCAAAGATAGTAGAGGGAAGAATTGACCTCATTATTTTCTTCTCTGATCCACTTACAGCACAGCCACATGATCCTGATGTAAAGGCTTTAATGAGAATTGCACAGGTTTATGATATTCCTATGGCTGTAAATAAGGCTTCAGCTGATTTTATGATTACATCAACTTTTATGGATCAGTCATATGACCATGATGTTATCAATTTCAAGAAAAATATTTCAGATAGAGCTAACACTTTATAGGAGGTTTGCTTATGGCACAGGTAAATGATTCAAAAACAAAGGATTCAAAGGCAGGTATTTTTGCCCATATTTTAATTTCATTAATTTATATTGCGGCGGGTGTATCAATGCTATTACTTGATGCTGATTTTATTTCTCAGCTAGTATACTCATTCTTGATTTTAGCTTTAGGTATTTTATTTATTTGTTTTGGCGTATATCACATGATTAAATACTTCTTTAATCAGGAATACACAAAGGTTAGCAATTACGGCTTTACAACAGGAGTTTTATTGCTAATCATTGGTTCATTATTTATATTCCAGGCAAATGAAATTTCTACTTACATTGACACAATTGTTTGTCTAATCAGTATTGTTTTAGGCGCAGTTATGTTGCAGCAATCATTTGCATTGTTCCATATCCGTAGACCATCATGGTTTATTGGTTTAATCTTTGGAATAGCCACAATTGGCACTAGTATCTATGGTTACCTAATGAACATTCATTTCTTCTATGGAGAAATGATTCCTACTGTTTATCTCATTTCAGTAGGAGGTGTTTCCATTCTTTCTTTGATTGTTATGGCTTTTGGCCTTAGAAATCACAAGAAGAGCATCGAAAGAGCTTATGGAAATGTTTCTGGAAACGATAATTTATCAGCTGGCGGAGTTGATGATTCAATCTTCGAGGAAGAGCCTGTATTTACATCAACACCTGAGCAGACACCAGTTACACCTGCGACACCTGATTCTTTATTCGAAGAGTAATTAGGAGTTACTATGGCAAATTTAGAGGACTACTTAGACTGGAGAGCAGACATTCCATTTAGCCAGGATCCTTTTAATGAAGTAGATGGCCTTTTATTATGTGAGATTACATATACGCCATTTGATGGAATTGTCCCTGGTCCTACCATAAAAAACAAAATTACTATTGAAGAGGCCTGCGAAGCCTTGTTCAATAAATATAGTGAAGAGCAGCTAAGAGCTAGAAAAGCCACCACAGTGGATGCACCATTTCTTCTTAAAAAGATGATTGGTAGCAAACGCTTTGGTGGCACTAGGCTATGCGGCTTTGTTAATGAAATTGACCCTGAGAACCAGAGTCAATTTTCTGTGTGTACATATTATTTAAATGACAGCTCCATATTTGTATGCTTTAAAGGAACCGATGACAGCCTAGTAGGCTGGAAGGAAGATTTTAATATGTGCTTTTCAAAGGGCACGGCTGGACAGCTAAAGGCAAGAGATTATCTGAATGAAAATTTTGCCAATACCATGCTTCCACTTAGAATTGGAGGCCATTCAAAGGGTGGCAATTTTGCAGTATATAGCAGCACATTTGCATTGCCACATATAAAGGACAGCATTCTAAACATCTATAGCTATGATGGCCCAGGCTTTATAAAAGAGATTATAGACACAGCAGAATACAAATCTATTCTCGATAGAATAAACGGCTTTTTACCTAAAGAATCCGTTTTTGGAATGATGATGTTCAATTCCTTTAAAAGCAAGGTGGTTGTCAGCGATGCAAAGGGTGTAAATCAGCACAATCCACTTTCATGGCAAATCGAGAGAAATGTCATAAAGGATGGTTATGAATTAGACAGCTATGCCTTACTAGTGGATGACATAATGAAGAATTGGGCAAAGGACTTTAATTATGAGTCAAGAGCTCTGTTTGGAGATATTCTATATTCAGCCCTTAGCCAGGCTGGAGCCACGAAATTCTCCCAGGTTACATCCTCAAAAATTAAAAGCGTGGCAACTATCACCAAAGAAATACAAGGTCTGCCACCAGAGCAGCAGAAAATTATGTACGACATAATAGCCAAATTGCTTTCAACAAGCGGTGGCAGCCTTAGAGATAGCGTTATTTCAAAGGTTACAGATATACTTAATTTTAGAAAAAATGAGAAAAAACTAGAATTTGAGAGAAAATAAGAGATTTTATTAGGATTCCCTACGAAAACGAGAAACTTATTTGCTTGCAAGAAAAGGTAGAGAATCCTATTATATTTTTTGTGGTTAGCACTCGGATGAGTTGAGTGCTAACAATTGAATTTGATTTTTATTATTAGGAGGTATATAAAATGAAATTGGTTCCATTAACTGATCGCGTTGTTTTAAAGCAGTGCGAGGCAGAAGAGACAACAAAATCTGGTATCATTCTTGCAACAGCAGCTCAGGAGAAGCCACAGGAGGCAGTTGTTATTGCAGTAGGACCTGGCGGAATCGTTGACGGCAAGGAAGTCACAATGCAGGTTAAAGAAGGCCAGAAGGTTATATATTCAAAATATGCTGGTACAGATGTAAAGCTTGAGGGTGAAGAGTATATCATCATTCGTCAGAATGATATCTTAGCTATCGTAGAATAATTAGAAAGAAGGTAATTATAATGGCAAAGGAAATTAAATACGGCGCAGACGCTAGACAGGCTCTTGAAGCAGGCGTTGATAAATTAGCAAATACAGTTAGAGTAACAATCGGACCTAAGGGACGTAACGTAGTTCTTGCAAAGAGCTATGGTGCACCACTTATCACAAACGATGGTGTTTCTATCGCAAAGGACATCGAGCTTGATGATCCATTTGAAAACATGGGAGCTCAGCTTGTAAAGGAAGTTGCTACAAAGACAAACGATGTAGCAGGTGATGGTACAACAACAGCTACAGTTTTAGCACAGGCTATGGTAAAGGAAGGTATGAAGAACCTTGCTGCTGGTGCAAACCCAATCGTTCTTAGAAAGGGTATGAAGAAG
>JAILKL010000126.1 GCA_024693775.1 Pseudobutyrivibrio sp. | reverse complement strand
TGATGCCACAAAAGGAGAGCTAGAGAATCAGTACAACGGTCTTGGCTTTAGGGTGGCATCTACAAGACCAGAAGAGAAAATTGAATACTTATGTGATCTATCAAGAGATTACTACAATCTTCTTGAAAGAACTGTAAATGGAGAAAAAGAATCTTTCATCTATGACAATAACGTAATTAGTATGTCTAAGTCAGGAAGTAACTACTATTATCTCCAGGATGAGCTGGGAAGTCCTATGTACATGACAGGTACTGATGGTGTAGCTGTAAGCTCTTATGCATTCGATGACTTCGGACGAAACATCGACCCAAGAACCGGAAAGCAAAGAAAGCATGATTACACAACAAATGGCAACATAATTCAGCCATTTGCCTTCACAGGCTACCAGGAGGATGAAGTTGGTGGTTTATTATATGCAAATTATAGATATTATGATGAGGATAAAGGTAGATTTACGGGATACGATTTGGTTCCAGGTTTTCTAGAAATGCCGATTTCATTAAACAGCTATTTGTATTGTTTTAATTCACCCGTTTCTTTTGTTGATTTAAACGGAAAATGGGTACATGATACGGCTCATGGTAGAGAAGCACATAAAAAATTACAAACTTACATGAAGGCAACGCATCCATTAGTTGTTGATACTGAATTGTATATTCCAAATGTTAATGGTGTTCCAGGAAATACAGGAAGAGCTGATTTGGTATACTATAATATTGCAACTGCAACAGCAGAAGTGTATGAAATTAAGCCTTGGATGTCAGCAGTTGGTTATGAAGCAGCAAACAATCAATTGGATGGCTATATTGTGGGAATGAATGCAAGTATGTATAGTCCTAACGGATGGAAAAAATATACAGCCTTATCTTCAGGCAAGAGTTCGGTGATGGCAACTAGAGGATTGTCACTAGCAGCTGAAATAAATGTACTAAGAATACCAAGTACAGAATTCAAGGGATATGACATTGTTTATAATATGTATACCCCAGGGATAATTACATATAATTATGTAAAACATCAAGAACAAGAGGAACCAGCAGTTTCCACGTCAACACAATGTGAAGAAGAGAATGCAGGCGAAGTAGGAGAAGCATTAGCGGTTACTGCTATAGGAATAGGATTTCTAATGTTGTTAGATGATATACCATCAATGGGCACAGGGGCAGTTGATGATCCAGCTGCTTTTGGTATGATAGCTGGAGGACTACAAGCAGTTTTACCATAGGAGGGTAACTTTATAAAATGATTAATAAAAAAAGTTCTATTATAAAAAAAGTATTAGGTTCAAAATTAGAGGAAGAAGGATTTGAATACCAAGGTTATAATAATAAAACTTGGATTTTCAAAAAAAAAGGTGAGGTTAATCAAGAAATACTAATTTTAGAATATAGGTATGATAGTTCCTATTATACATTGCTTTTATCAGGTACATCGGCGATTCCGGCATCAATGTTAGATTCTTCCGAGAAATTTATGGGAGAATATTGGCATATTGAAAATGATGATGATTTTGAAGCATTAATTATATATTTTCTTGAACTAATAGAAACTAAAGGGTTAGATGAGTTAAAGAAAGTCAATGTTGTTTCTAAAAATTACATTGTATTAAACAATATTTCTAAAGATATTTATGATAAGCGAGAAGAGATTTTTGAAAGATTTATAGAAAAACATCCGCAGTTACCGGTTGATGATTATTCGTTGGAAAATATAAATATATGGTTTGATTTTATAGAAAAAGAATATGACTTTTATAGTTGTGGTGACATTATAAATTTTTCAGAAAAAGATTTAAGAGATTTTGAAGATGTTTCTGTCTTTTTATCTACTATGTTGGAAAAACATTTGTCAGGGGTTTGGGTGAAATATGATTTTGATGACGAATGCTCAGTAGTTATCGATAAAATGTGTTCAGTTAATAAAACGATAAATATTGTTGCTATTTTGAATAGTGTGATTGAGCGAGGAAACCTTCAAATAATAAAGTCAATATTTGAAGATATATATAGAAATAGAATAGTGAGGTAAGGTGGAGTAGGTGCTTGACCACACAGGTGCAGGTCCAAAATTCCTGGAGTGACATGATATGAGTATATCGTATATGAAAATTATAAAAGAGGTTATGGGAGAAGAGGCTCAAAATAGAGGTTATAAGATTACGTGCCATCCAAAGCTTATAGCAACTAAACCATTGGCTTATTTTAATAGAGAAAAAAATGGTAGTAGCCAAGGGTTTGAAATTACGGAATATTTAATTGGAGAGAAAACACTTTTTCTAAGATGTTGTGGGAAAGAAATACACCTAAAATACAATAGTGCAGAGGAGTTTGAAGATTGTATTAGATCTTTCAATGATTATATGCTGAAGGAAGGATATGATCTGTTAGAACAAGCATCAAACAGACCTCATTTTACTCACTCAGATAATGAATATGTGCTAGACAATTATAAAGAAGTCTTTGAGGAAGTACATAAAGAGTTTGAAGGTAAAACAATAAAAGAATCCCTGGATTATATTGAACATTTAATACAGGATACATATAAGCTGGACTTCTTAGATGCAAAAGATTTGTTATTAAAAGCAGCTTGTATATTAACAGGATATTTATTAAAGATGAATGAGGATATATATATTACTAACGGAACAACCACCGATAAATTCTATCTTGAAAGGAATAATGGACTAAAAAGAAGGGCCCATCAAGACCCTTGTAATATGATTATTACTGCATACAGAAATAAAGATACTGATAAATGGTTTCGTAGCATTGTAAATAAGTTTTTCACGGAAGAAGAGTTGAAATATGCAGATACATATTCAACGGATTGATTCGCATATATTATTAGGTGATCTATGGGGACTAAATGTAATATGGAGATTCTAGTATTTGCACATCTTACATAGAAATTACAGTGTAATAAAATCATGATGTGGTCAGGCTGCAATTATAGGAAAAAATGGACAAAATAATTGTTAAAAGAAATAAAATTGGGACAGCAATAGCAGTGGGATTATTGTTAGTGGCCGAATTAAATATGATAATAATGATGTTATTAGCTAAAAGTATATTAGGATGGATATTCGGAATATTTTGTATGATAATGACAGGTTTTATATTGTACTTGTTTTATAATAATCTATTTCAGATGGTTGAAATAAGTGGCAATGAAATTCGTATAAGATATAGTAGAAGAATTGTGACCAATATGGTTGAAGAATGTTCATTTGAGCATAATGGTAGATTTTATGGAAATAAAAAGGCGGATATAATAAATTTAACTCATGATAAGTATCATTTTATTATAATAGATTCTCTTAGATACAAAAATTACGATGAGTTATTAGAGTATATTGTTAAAAACAATATAAAGGTTAATGCAGAAAATACTGAAGAATTTAATAAAATAAAAAAGAGAATACTGAATTATACAGATAGATAGAAAGATATAGGAAAAGCGATGGTGTATCCTGAATTCTACAGAAATGCTAGATACTTTATGAACTCCCTGATGAAAAATTGGAGGTGTTAAATCCGGAAACACCGCAACAAGAGCCTAAGAGAAATTTATTGATGACATTAACACCGGTTGTAGTTTGCACAGGCGAGATTTTATAGCTCTGCCGATGACACTTCAAATTGTGGATTCATCAGGTAATGTCATTATAGATTACAAGCCAAATAATACACAATGGTGGATAATAGGATTTAATTCGAATTATCAGAATATGAATGCTGAAGAGTTGAATATGAAATTTTCAATTGATTTTTCCAATAATCCTGAATTGTATGATGGTTTTATTAAATCAAGAGGGTATTTAAGTATACAGTGAAAATGGACGGTTGATCCTGAAAACAAGTATATTTTATATTTTACATGGGAGAGCAATACATGTATAGAATAAGTAAAAGGATAAGTCTTTTATTAGTATCATTTTTAATAGTGGGATGCGGGAGAAATAATAATGGAGTGAGTAATTATACGGAAAGAGCATGGCAGATTAATGAAGATGAGGTAGCGGAAAATATGATTGAAAGCGTTGTGTCAGGAATCAATAATCATGACGCAAATAGTATAAAATGTGTTTTCTCTGAAAATGCATTAGACAATGCTGAGGATATAGACGCAAGTATTGACGAATTGTATGATTTTTTAGGAGAACCTATTGTTTCTTACGAAGAAGGTAATGGCTCAGGAAGTACAATGGAATCATCTGATGCATCATATAGAAATCTAATTGGTTATCTTTGTTATAACGTGTATACAGAAAATGATGAATACTATTTTTGTATAGAGGATGATTTTGTAAACACTAAGGACACAAGCAAAGAGGGAGTAAAATATATTATAGTTGTAAAATCTGACGATATTTCTAAAATATATGACGGTAATGAAAAGATTTTGTATGATGGCACAGAAGAAATTGATAGATATGGTATATATATTCCTGAGAATAATTAAGAGTACGATAGACGATACTTTTTAGCTATATAATTTTGTTTATAGGATGTGAAACATTAGGAGAACTAGTAGGTGTATATATAAATGTGCTTATAGAAAATGATAAATAACTAGGTACAGACATGCAATACCGTCAAGCTAGTGGACATGATTTGTAAAGAATCGTGTCCACTTTGATAAGGTAGCACCAATAATGAGAAATCCTGATTTTGAATTGAATTCTTTATATGCTAATTCAAAGAAGGAAGCGGAGCATTTATGCTTTAATATGGGGAGTTTGTTGTAAGATTTTCAAATTATAGCAATATAAGGGGTTTAATAAATACATCATAGACAATAACTGTGATATACTACATATGTGTATTGAGATAGGGAGAATTTCAATCAAAAATCCCATTTTATTTAATTTAAGAGAGTAATAATATGCTTATTTATAATGGTACAAAACGAGACTTCATGCAGGACACAGAAAATGATCTACTAGAAAATAAGCTGTATGAAACTATCAAAAGAAAAATGAATAGAACCACTGGCCTAAGTGAGTTGAATTCCTGGAGAAATTCATTGAAAGAGATGTATATTACAATGAATGACCAGGACATTCCGCAGGACGTAGGAGTGGCCATAGAATATAATATTCCACAGACTTCTAAACGTATCGATTTTATGATTTCAGGCCTTGATAAAGAGGACAAAGGTAATGTAATTATCGTAGAGCTAAAGCAGTGGGAAGAATTAACCAAGGTTGAGAGCCAGGATTGTATCGTAGAAACATATGTGGGCAAGGCAAATCGTAGAGTACCACATCCTAGCTATCAGGCTTGGTCGTATGCTGCACTTATAAAAGATTACAATGAGTTTGTACAGGAAAAGGAGATAAAGCTTCATCCATGTGCATACTTACATAATTATCATAGAGATATAAATGATCCATTGGATGCAGAGCAGTATGAGGACATACTAGAAGAAGCTCCGGCATTTACATATGGACAGAGAGAACAGCTTAAATCATTTATTAAAAATCATATCTGTAAAGGTGACGAGGACCAGACTTTATTACGTATAGACAATGGTAAAATCAAACCTTCTAAGCAACTTCAGGATTCAATTACTAGCATGTTAAAGGGAAATCAAGAGTTTGTCATGCTAGATGAGCAGAAGGTTGTCTATGAAGAAATCCTAGAGAATTCACTCAAATGCCAAAAGGATAGACAGAAAAGAACAATTATTATAGAGGGCGGGCCTGGAACTGGTAAAACAGTAGTGGCTATAAATCTTTTAGCAGAGCTGACAAAGAGAGAGCAATTTGTACAGTATGTTACAAAGAATGCTGAGGTTCGAAAGGTTTATGGTTATAAGCTGAAGGGCTCATTTAAAAAGAAGAGTGTAGATTTATTATTTACAGGGTCTGGAAGCTTTACTAGCGCGCCTAATAATTCTGTAGGAACAATCTTAGCTGATGAGGCACACCGTCTTAATGAAAAATCAGGCATGTTCCAAAATATGGGCGAAAACCAGGTCAAAGAGATAATACATTCTGCAGTTTGCAGCGTATTTTTTATTGATGAGAGCCAGCGTGTAACTACTAGTGATATAGGTAGTGTTGATGAAATAGAAAAATGGGCTAATGAAGAAGGCTCAGAAATCATAAAGATGCAGCTTACATCACAGTTTAGATGCAATGGATCTGATGGATATCTTGCATGGCTAGATAATGTATTAGATATCAGAGAGACTGCAAACTACGATTTAGAAGAAATAGATTATGATATTCGCATATGCGATTCTCCGGAAGAGATGGAGAAAATCGTAATAGAAAAGAATCATATTAGAAATAGAGCTAGAATCCTAGCTGGATACTGCTGGAACTGGCCAAAGGATACACGTAGTGATTCTAGTTTTCATGATATAAGAATTGGCAATTACGGTATTAGCTGGAATCTAGCAAATGGAGATGCGTTTGCTGTTAATGAGGAATCAGTACATGAGGCTGGATGTATACATACATCGCAGGGACTAGAGTTTGATTACGTAGGTGTAATTATCGGTGATGATTTGCGTTATGAGAATAATCATATAGTAACTGATTTTACTGAAAGAGCAGATACAGATCAATCCCTAAAAGGAATCAAAACACTGGCAAAGAAGAATCCAGAGGAAGCTAATCGTATAGCTGATGAGATAATTAAAAATACATACAGAACCCTCATGACTAGAGGAATGAAGGGCTGCTATGTGTATTGCACTAATAAGGGATTATCGGACTATTTAAAAGAAAAGCTAAAGCAAGAGGTATAGCGATGAAACAGGAAACAATAGATAGAATCAGACAAATGACAATAGATCGTGACTGGGAACAATTCCATTCACCAGCCAATTTGGCAAAATCGATTTCCATCGAGGCAAACGAATTATTAGAGTGCTTTCAGTGGAGTGATGATGACTATGATATCGAGCATGTGAAGGAAGAGCTAGCAGATGTAATTGTATACTGCAGAAATATGCTTGATAAGCTAGGTCTAGACGAGGACGAAATCGTAAATGCGAAGATGGCCAAGAATGAGGCTAAGTATCCTGTGGAAAAGTCTAAGGGTAGTAATAAGAAGTATACGGAGTTGTAGGCAGAATTATGGCAGAAGAAATATTTGACATCGTAGATGAAAAAGGACAGCCAACAGGCGAGACAGTTACTAGAGCACAGGCTCATGCAGAAGGAATCAGACATAGAACAGCTCACATATGGGTGGTTAGAAATAATGGAGATAGGACAGAGGTTCTTTTGCAGAAAAGAGCCTTAAATAAGGACTCTTTCCCAGGCAGATATGATACTTCGTCAGCGGGGCATATTCATACAGGGGACGAGCCACTCGAATCTGCTATTAGAGAATTATCTGAGGAGCTAGGCATCCAGGCCAGCCCTAAGGATTTGCATTTTGCAGGTACATTTCCTATTCAGTACGAGAAGGAATTTCATGGAAAGAATTTCAAGGATAATGAAATTGCATTTGTCTATGTCCTATATAAGGATGCAGCAATCGACAATCTTACCATTCAAAAGGAAGAGCTGGATAGTGTGGAGTGGTTTGATTTAGAGGAAGTATATGAGGCATGTCAGCCGCCTAGAGATGAAAAATTCTGTGTTCCTATGGGAGGGCTGGAGATAGTACGTAATTACGTAAATTCTCAAGAAGATAGGGCACATACTATTTCTTCAGGAATGACTATAGGAATATGCATAGGATTAGCTATAGGAACTGCCATAGGTGCTGCAACAAAAAATACTGGCACATGGATGTGTGTTGGTATGTTTGTGGGAATGATCTTGGGAATGTATTCGGGGGCTAGAAAGAATAATTAAAATTAGCTTATTGAAAAACTTTTTCATTGGGAATATAATAGTTGCATCCAATTGAATAGGATACAATATTGTTCGAGAGGTGAACTATGGAAAAGGAATTTGATATTCAAGCTTATATGACAGCTGGAGTAGAGCGAGTTGTCAAGGATTCTTTACGTGCTACATTAAAGGATCCAAAGGAAAGCATCTTCATGGGCAAGTTTGCTCTTGCTACAAAGAAGGCTTCAGATATTAGAAAAAGTTTTGAGGCAGATGGACTTCACGTTCCACCATTTCTTATTGCTTCAATTACCAGCAATTGCAATCTACATTGCGCTGGATGTTATTCTAGACAGAACGAGGCTACAAAGGATTGTGAGCCTGTAAATCAGCTTTCGGATGAGCAGTGGCTTCAGATATTTGACGAGGCCGAGTCTCTGGGAATCAGTTTTATTCTTTTGGCAGGCGGCGAGCCACTTCTTAGAAAAGGAGTTATAAAGGCAGCAGCTACAAAGCCAAACATTTTATTCCCTATTTTTACAAACGGTGTGTTCATTAGCGATGAATACTTTGATATGTTCGACAAGAACAGAAACCTAGTGCCAATCATGAGTATCGAGGGACACAAGGAAGCTACAGACGCTAGACGTGGCGAGGGAATCTATGACAAGCTGATTTCCAACATGGAAATCTTTAAAAAGAACGGACAGATTTTCGGAAATTCTGTAACTGTTACAACAGAGAATTTTGACGACGTTCTTTCAGATGAATTTGTATCCATGCTAGGCGGATACGGCTGCAAGGCTATTATCTATGTTGAGTATGTTCCTGTCTCAGACGAGAGCAAGGATTTAGCACTTTCTGAGGCTCAGGAGGAGCAGCTTAGAGCACGTATCGCAGAGCTTAGAGAAAAATATGAGGATATGGTATTCATCTCATTCCCAGGTGATGAGAAATCTTCAGGCGGATGTGTTGCTGCCGGTAGAGGATTCTTCCATATCAATTCAAATGGTGGAGCAGAGCCTTGCCCATTCTCACCATATTCAGATTCAAATGTAATGGATTTAGGACTCAAGGGTGCTATTTCATCACGTTTATTTAGAATGCTTCAGGCTGGTGATATTTTAAAAGATGATCACGTCGGCGGATGTGTTCTTTTTGAAAAGAAGGATCAGGTAGAGGCTATTTTACAAGAAAAATAGGAGGTAGTAGTAATGAACGCAGTTAGATATTATTCAAAGTCAGGTAATACAAAGCTTCTTGCAGAGGCTATCGGAAAGGGCGCTGGAGTCATCCCTATTTCAGTAGACGAAGACAGTGCCAAGATTACAGAGAATATTGATGTATTATTTATTGGTGGTGCGCTATATGCATACGGCCTAGACAAGGTCATGAATGAGTACCTTGCATCTATCGATGGTTCAAAGGTGAAAAAGGCTGTAGTATTTTCTACTTCTTGGATTTCAAAGCATTCTATTGATCTAATCAAGAAGGCCCTAAAGGAAAAGGGTATAGACGTAGTAGAGGATACCTGCTATGTCAGAAACAAGCCAAACGAGAAGCAGCTGAAGGAAGCTGAGAAATTTGCTAAGAGATTTGTGTAAGACACAATATATGCGATGATAGAGAACAAGTCTGTGGAGGTCACGGACTTGTTTTTTTATAAGTTATTATAAAATTATTCATTTGCCAAACACATGGTTGTCACAATTAATTGATAGATTATATCCATTCCATAAGCGAATGGTAGCTCGCTATATAAAATACTCCACAGTTACAATTATTATTTCAATATGGAGGTCTTTCTATGAAAAGATTTTTGGCGCTATCTATGATAGCTATGACTAGTATTGGAATGGTAGCATGTGGAAGTGAAAACGCTACCCTGACCAATGACGAGGCTGTAGAGAGTACTACAGAAACAAACACAGAAGAAATAAACACAACAGACACATCTGAAACATCTGAAACTAGTGGCATTGACAATAGCTATGCAGAGGATACTGATGCATTAGTAGAGCAATACGCAGATCAGTTTGAGCAGGTAGAATATACAGATGATGAGACAGGTTTAACAATTACCTACAATGTATTTTTACCAGAGGGCTACGATGAATCACAGGAATATCCAATGGTGGTATTTATTGGTGATTCCAGCTGCGCGGGCACAGATGCCACATATTCACTTACCCAGGGACGTGGTGCATTAGTATGGGCAGCAGACGAATGGCAAGAGGAAAATCCTACTATTGTAATCGTACCTACATATCCAGAAACAATCCTTGATGATCACGGCAGTTACACTACAACTGAATACGTAGAAATGACAAAGAATTTCATTGAAGACATGGAAGAAACCTATGCTGTTGATACAAACAGAGTTTATGGTACAGGTCAGTCAATGGGATGTATGACTACACTTATTTTAGCTACAGAATACCCAGACCTCTACACGGCATGCATGTTTGTAGATGGTCAGTGGGATATCAGCACACTTTCAAACCTTGAAGATTTAACATTTGTTTATTTTGCAGCCGAGGATGACACAAATGCATACAACGGCATTCAGGAAGTAATGGCAATGTTTGATGAGGACGGTGCAAATTACGAATATGCACAGTGGGATGGAACCTGGACACCAGACGAACTTACAGAGGCTTCAGCAGCATTATTTAATAGTGATACAAATGCTTATTTCGTGTCGTGGGAAACAGGCACAATTGAGCCTAAGACAGGAGCAGGCACTGGAGGAAGCGACGATGCTATGGCACAGTTTGGCAAGCCAGGTAAGGATTCATCTAGCGAGGAAGCATCTATAGATAGCTCAGCTTATCATATGGCTTCATTTGATTATGCATATCGTTGCATATCTGCAATGGAGTGGTTGTTCTCTCAAAGCAAATAAATATACTACGTGTTTGCGAAGTATGATATATTGAATGTAAATATATTGGAGTTAGAGAGAAATGGAATTTAAAAATTATGGAGAATACTTTTAATACAAATCTTAATCTTAATTTGAATGATAAGTATTTTAATAATTTAGATATCGAGGGTTTTTCATTGATGATGAAGGACCCTTCTTATTGTTATAAATTCTATTGGCTGGAGGCTATCGTCCAGCTTATTTCTAGAGATATAAAAGAAACTACATTTGATGAAATCATAGATGAGATGATTTGTAATGCGTGGTACACCGTGCTAGAATTTCATGTTCATTTGAGTGGCATGATGGATGGCCAGGTTCGCGATGGATTGGAGAGAGCAGTTCTGACATTAGAAGAGCTCAGTAATTTACCAGCCAATGCAAGTTCTATAGAAATAAAAAATGAGATTCGCAAATACGAATCTGAGCTGAAGCCTTTCAAAAGCCAGCTAACTATGAATGTGCCATACAGAGCAATGGCTGGATTTTTTAACAATGCAAATCTTTCAGTGAACTGGAATAGGCTAACTGAGATAGTGAATTACATGGAGGTGTTGTCCCAGAAAAAGCCTTTGCCATATATATTTGGAAGATCATCTGGGCTAAGACGTGAGGTGCGTTTTAATCCAGACTGGATGCGGCTGATTCAGGACAATATGGTGTCGATTTTAGGGTGGATACAGTTTGAGAAGGTTAAATGGCTGCAGAGCAACAATCCGGAGGTTCCTAGCCTGGTATACAAGCTGGCGCCTATGGACGAAAGAATGCGCAAGCTCAGCCACGTGAAGGATTTGTGGGAATGCATCCTGGAGCAGAGACAGATTATAGATGTCTTCAAAAATGAGCCAGTGGTAAATGGTAAATACGATATAGATCATTTTATACCATGGTCCTTTGTAATGAATGATGAGCTGTGGAATCTAATGCCAATGGATTCAAATCTAAATTCTTCAAAGAATAATAAGTTGCCAGAATGGTCCACATACTTCGGCCGATTCGCGGCCAACCAGTTCATTATGTATGGAATGATAAATGATGAGCATTATCCTGCGATTAGGGCAAAGTACGAGAAATGTTTTAAGGACAATCTGCATTCCATTTGGGCTAATCAGGAATTATATAGACGTGGCAATTCTAAAGAAGAGTTTTATAATATTTTAGAGAAGAATATGAGACCTGTGTACGACAGCGCTAGACG
>JAILKL010000122.1 GCA_024693775.1 Pseudobutyrivibrio sp. | reverse complement strand
ATGTTATAAGCTTCCATATCGTCTACTAATTCCCATTTCCACTCTGCCTTTTTATCAGCGTCTGTTTCTTTGGTTTTTAGAATCTTTTTGTAAAGCTTTATCTCACCAACTCCGTTGCCACCATTCCAAAGTCTGTTATGAAGCTTCTTGCCATTTGGCGCCTCATAATTGATAAGCAACATGTCGTCCTTTTCGCAGGTTATCTTCACTTCTATCTTTGCAAGCGGAGTCTCCTGCACTACATTCCAGATTACCTGACTATCTGTTTCTGAACAATCAAAATCTGTTTTTGTTAAAGTCCAAAATTTTGAAAAATTGAACTCATATGCCTCTCCCTCGTACCACATGGCACCCAGGATAATATTATCAAAGCTATGGCCTGTGCGAACCTTTGGACGTCCGCCGCCAATATCAAATGCTGTGTTGTTTAGCCAATTTCCGGTAAGCTTACTTTTGATGTGAGAGCTTGCTAACCAAACCCATGGAGAAGTGAAATCCTTTCCCCAATTTTTATCAGCATAGCCGTATGAGCTGTCTTTTTCAACCACATACTCTACTCCATCAAGAATTACCGAACCACTAAAGAATGTCTTCATGCCCTCAGCATGCCAAAACATTTCAAAGGCTTCTATCTCTCTAGATGCCCATCCAGCACCATATCCCACATTAAATGCGATGTTCTTTTCGATATTTAAGTCCCAGACCATCTTTCCTGCCTGACACATCCATTCAGGGTGTGCCTGTACATCTGCCTCAGATACCTCTACCATACCAAGGGTACGTGTTTCTGAGCAAAAGCAGTTGTCTGCACTAATTAAAAAAGGTGCGTCCTCTTTTATGTTTACATCATCCCAACCAAAGAAACGATGCATTTGCTTTGCACCATGGCCCCAGCAGCCCACCTTTACCATCATATATGATGGCTTGATATTTGCTGCCTTGTTGGCCTCCAATTGACCAAATACAGGCTCTGCTCCACCTAGAGCAGGATTAACTGTAAAAAACTCTATAAAAAATTGGCGCTCTTCACCAGTTTCTTTATTGTGACCTGTGAAACTGTGCCACCACCAATCATAACCCTCTGATGCGAGAGCTCCCTTTAGCATGAAGTTATTTCTTAAGATATCTGACTGATTGAAGCTATGCTCTAATAGTCGTTCCTTTACATCTAAACCATCTATTTTTCCAAGAACATTTTCTTCTAATTGACTTAGTTTTTCCTTTACCATGTCAAATCCCCTTTATAAAAACCTTAAAAAATCTCACTTATAAATATACCATTTTATAGGTCTTTTTTCTATTGTATTGGGTTTTTCTTTTGCTCTAGAAATATCTTTCTAGTGACGAAATTGTATACCATTACAATAGCTGTAGCTACAATCTTAGCCAGAGTGTACATCATACTATAGTTGAAATTTTCCCTTAGCATTACATTTGTCTCGTATACAGGACCAACGGCAATCCAAATTATTAAACTGTTTAACTCTAAACCTATAATAGATAGGAATATGAAAGCTATAAATTCTGTCTTTCTACTCATATTCTCTTTACGTTCAAAAACGAATTTGAAGCTTAATATATAATTTACAATTACTGAAATTACAAAGCCTAATATAGATGCAATAACAGAGGCTGCTGCATAAAAAGAATTACCAAAAACAGCAACCATAATATTCATTGCTATAAGTCCAATTAAATAATCGATTACAAAACAAATAACTCCAACAAATGAGAATTTAACAATCTGTACTAATAGTTTGCTCATATTATCCTCTTTTCTTTTAAATATCTTTTATTTTATCCACAATATTATGGTCTTTCAACATTTATGGGGATTCTTAATCTTTATTTTAGATTTGGCTAAATATGCTTAATCCTTTTAGGTGTGCTATAATCATCTTTATAATTTGTTTGGAGGTACTATTATGGGAGAGCGTCTCACACAAAGTGATATCGATAAAATTCAGGCTGAAATTGATGAAAGAAAACTCGTTATTCGACCTAAGCTTTTAGAGGAAGTAAAAGAGACTAGAGCTCAGGGAGATTTATCTGAGAACTTCGAATACCATGAGGCAAAGCGTGCCAAAAATATGAATGATAGCCGCATTCGTTATCTAGAAAAAATGCTTAAATTTGCTGAGGTTGTAGATGATAGCAGTGCAGATGACGAGGTGGGTATAAACAACACAGTAACTATTTATATTCCTGAGGATGATTGCGAGGAGACCTACAAGCTTGTCACAAGTATTCGTGGAAATTCCTTAAAGGGATTGATTTCCATTGAGTCACCACTTGGTGCTGCCATCCGTGGAAAACACGTTGGCGACAAGGCCATGGTAAAGGTAAACGATGGATATTCCTACGAGGTCGAAATTCGCAAAATTGACAAAACTACTACTGATGAAGATGATCAGATAAAAAGATATTAATTGCTAAAAAGGCACCGATGATTCGGTGCCTTTTGTTTATGATTTTTTATTTTATAATGCTGAATTTGCTGTTAACAATCTCTCCTACTGGAGTGTTTTTCTTAATAAAGTTTATTACCAAGTCTGGCATTTCCTCTGAGTAGCTACGTGCAACTGGTGACTTTCCGATACATTCATATCCTCCGGTACCTGTAGCACGATAATTACTTGTGGAAAGTGTGTAGGTCTTAGTGTCAGATAGCTCTGTTCCATCAAGCTTTTTAAGAGTAACTACCCTGTCTCCCACAGGACGAGTTATATCAAATGCATATTCCAATCCTGCGTAAAAATCATAGTTATAATGCTCTACCTTTGGCTCAAGAAATACCTTTGAAATCTTAATTTCATTTGTATCAGGATCCAAGTCAAAATACTCAGCGCATCTTTCCATTGCTTCTTTTATGACAGCTTTTGTTACCTGCTTTACCTCTACTGTATTTGCAAATTGATAAATGCTAAGCACGTCACGAACTGTAATATCCTTTTTTAATCCAAGTGGATCGTTTGCAAGGCTTGTGCAAGAAAAATCAGCCCCTGTAAAGTCTAGCTGAACCTGGTTAAATATAGCTGCTACCTTGCTGCCATTTACTGCTGCATCTATCTTTGACTCAGGAGCAATTTCCTTTTCCAAGGAACCAATTGGCTGATCCAACCATACCTCAACTGCATCAGTTAAATCATCCATAAATCCATGCTCATCAATAATATACTGCAATCTCTCATCGCAAGGATTTGTATCAACAAGCTTAGAAGAAACAGCAAAACCATTTTCATTCTTTTCTACCTGAAGCTCACAGAATTTTGTGGCATTTGAAGGTGGCTGAACGCCGTAAGTTCCAGCAATTTCTACCCCCTCTACTGGCATATGCTGATGACCAGTTAAGAGAATGTCAAATCCCAATTCTCTTGCCATTTTACATGCCTGATTTTCAGTGGTGGATGATAAAAGCTTTCCAGATTCAAGGTCCTCCTCGAATCCACCATGATAGATGCAAATAGTAATATCACATTTATCCTTTAATGTCTCGTATTCTTCTTTTAAAACATCCATAGGCTCTAAAATCTGTAGAAGCTCAAGGTTTGCTGGCTGTTCCCAAACATTAACATAGCCTGTTACAGCACCTGTAATACCTACCTTTGTTCCATCTGCCATTTCATGAATCACATGCTTTTTGATATCCAGCTTTTTACCCTTATCAATCACATTTGCGCAGACAAGCTTGGCATTCATATGATTTACATAATCAACAATAGCCTCATATCCAAAGTTAAAATCATGATTTCCAAAGGTGTAATAATCAAGACCTAGCTCATTAAAGCCCTCGGCCATTGGGTGGAAATTATATTCATCTCTGTGCTCTAAATAATATGTCATCAAAGGTGTTCCCTGAAGAGAATCTCCACCGTCGATAATTAATGTATTGTCATCCTTTTTTACTTGTGACGAAATACAAAAAAGCCCTGAATTCTCAGGGCAGTTTTTTGCATAATTCACTGGAAAAAGATGACCATGTGTATCTGAAGTAAAGTAGATACGCATAATCTTCCTCCTTTATCCTCTTGTGAGCTTTGTTCTGATTCTTGTTGAAATATATTCAATAATAAGAATCAATACAATTAATCCAACGAGAATTGCTCCCGCCTCGTTCCATCTATACGCATTCATTGCAAAAATAAGTGGTGCACCGAAACCACCTGCGCCTACTAATCCTAAGATTGTAGCATCTCTTAGATTTATGTCAAATCGATAGATTGCAGTAGATGCAAAGTTTGGCATAAGCTGTGGCAAGATACCATAGAAAATCTTCTGCCATGTGTTGCAGCCTGCTGCATCAAGAGATTCGATAACACTGACATCTAAATCCTCGATAGCCTCTGTGTACATTTTTGTAATCATACCTATTGAACATACACCCATTGTTAAAAGACCAGCGAAAGCACCAGGTCCAGTAACACGGATAAACATAAGACCATAAACAAATGCAGGAATTGTTCTAATAGCCATAAGCAACATTCTACCAATAAATGCAATTGGCTTAGGTACTAGGTTTGCAGCTGAAACAAAGGCTAGTGGAATAGAAATAATAGCACCAACAATTGTACCAAGAAAAGCGATACAAATTGTTTCAAGCATCAAATATGGCACGCCTGATGTAGAAAAATCAAATAAGAAATCTAAATCAGGAGTCAATAATCCTTTAATAATATTTGAAGCAATAACACCACTACCATCAGCAGCGCCTGTTGCTTCTACTGCACTACAGCTCCATAAAATAAGAGCAAGTGTAATTACAGCAATACATGTATTGTAGACCCAATTTCTAGGTCTCTTTTCATAAGCTTCTTCAATTCTTTTATTCATTACATTACCCCCATTAAACCAATTTCTTACGGAAATATCTGCTGATTGATTCAATGATGAATACCGTTACGAATAAAGCAATTAGAATCATACCAACGCTTGGATAATCTCTCCAACCAATTCGCTCATTTAAAATGATACCGATACCACCAGCACCTACATAACCAAGAACTGCTGCATATCTAACATTTCCCTCGAAGTTGAAGAGGCAGTTAGATAAGAAGAATGGTAAAACCTGAGGAACTACTGCTGAAATAAATGCCATAGGACGTGAAGAGCCCATAGCCTCCATAGCCTCAAATGCACCCATATCTACAGTCTCAATTTCCTCGTAAGTAAGCTTGCCAATGTAAGCAAATGAGAAAATTGCGATTGAAATAGTTCCGGCGAGTGTACCAAATCCAACAATAAGTGTTGCAACAAGTGCAGTAACGATAGTTGGGATTGTTCTAACAATACTGAAGAATAATCTAACTATAGAAACTACGATTTTGTTTGGGCAAATATTTGTACTTGCAAGCATTGCAAATGGTACTGACAATAATGATCCAATTAATGAACCAAGAAGGGACATCTTGATAGTATCAAATATTGGTCCCCAAACATTTTCCATAAACTCAAATTTAGGAGCTCTAAACATATCACCTAAGATAACAAAGAACTCTCCCATTCTCTGAGCTAAAACAGCCATATCAAAACCTGTTATCTGTACTGACAAATAACACATTGCCAAAATAATAATGGCATAAACAGGACCGCGAGAAGCTTTTTTCTCTACGGATTTGCCATTTGGCAATGTATAAACATGAGGTTTAAAAATTTTATCGTATATACTCAATGTTCTTACTCCTCTTCTTCCTGTACGTTACCTTCGGCATCAACTCTGCCATTATATATATTTGTTAAAACCTCCTGTGTAACCTCCGCAGAAGGTCCATCATAGACAATTTCACCAGCTCTAATTCCAATTACTCGAGTTGCATATTTAAGCGCTAAATCAACGTGATGAATGTTTATAAGGATAGAAATATTCATGTCCTCATTAATTCTTTTAAAGTCTCCCATAACCTGATTTGCTGTGACTGGGTCAAGAGCAGCAACAGGCTCATCCGCAAGGATAATTGCAGGGTTCTGTGCAAGTGTTCTGGCAAGAGCGACTCTCTGCTGCTGTCCACCTGAAAGCTGGTCAGCACGAACAAATGCCTTATCTAAAATTCCGACCTTATCAAGACACTCAAGTGCCTGTAATTTTTCTTCTTTTGTGTAAATTCCAAATACTGATCTGTACCATGGCATGTCAGGGACAAGTGCTGTAAGTACATTTTTAATAACTGTTGTTCTAGTAATCAAATTGAATGACTGGAAAATCATACCAATTTTTCTTCTAAAACGTCTAAGCTGCTTTCCTGAAAGTGACATAACATCTACGTCATCAACAGTAAGCTTTCCAGTTGTTACATCGTGCATTCTATTGATTGTTCTAATAAGAGTAGATTTTCCTGCTCCAGATAGACCAATAATAGCAACAAATTCACCCTGCTCGATTTCAAGATTAACATGCTTTAATCCCTCGAATCCATTAGGGTATTTTTTTCCAACATCTTCAAATTTAATCATTTAAAAACTCCTAAACTCTTAAAAAAGGAAGATACCGAAATATCTTCCTTTAAAATAGATTGATTATTCGTATAGAACTATATTAATTATTGTAATGACATGATAAGCTCTTGAGCTTTTCTCTCTGAATCGTAATCCTCAGACTTTGCCTCTACATATCCATTGTGGCTGTAGATTGAGATTACTTCCTTACCAGCATCTGTGTTTCCGATGTTGATAAATGCCTGTGAAAGAGCAGCCTTGAAATCATCATCCATGATTGGTGAAGACTTGCTTACGCTGATTGTATCATTGTAGATACCATCTGTAACACCAATTACGTTTGTCTCATCCCAAATGCTTGCGCTTCTACCGTACTCTGAAGTCCACTTGTCTTCATTATCACGTCTAGCGTCTGCGTATGTTACAAGTACGTCAATCTGACCTGATGCAAGTCTTGAGAATGCTGTACCATAGTTGTCTGATAATACTGTGTGAGATAAATCTGAAATGTGCTTTCCATAATTATCCTGTAACCAAAGTGAAGGATAAATATATCCAGCTGGAGATGAAGAATTCATAACGCTCCAATTAAGACCGTCTAAATCTTCCCATGTAAGTTCTTCGCCGTTGTTAACCTTCTCAGATACTGCCTGACCTGCAGCTGAAGGACCAGCGATGATAAGTGCTCTATAGAATGTAACCTGATCTGATGTAGCCTCTGTAGGCTTGTTGTCGTTCCAATCCTTTGCCTCAGCGCTTTCGATTGAAAGTCCGTCTCTAGTTGCTGTAAGAAGAACATCGCAACCGTCATCATATAATACGTAAGTACCGCCTGGAATAAGTCCAACGTCAATTGTACCTGCCGATAAACCTTCTCCGACTGCTTCAAAACTTGTTCCTACTGTAATGTCAACTTCGCCAATATCGTAACCAAGACCAGCCATCTCTGTTGTAAGAAGCTCCTTTAAAGGCTCTGTGGCTGTAACAATTTCATCTGGCTCACGAGATGGTACGAAACCAATTGTAAGTTTGTCGATTTGTACGTTTCCGCTTTCTGTAGTCTCATTTGACTCAGTTTTTGCAGCACCATTTCCGCAGCCAACTAACATTGACATAGCAGTGGCACCAACAAGCATAGTTGAAATAAATTTCTTCATATTGCCCCTCCTGCACTGGGTTTATTTTTTGCAAGCTTATGCTACCTTATTATTGCAAGATATGCAAGCTAGATTTAACATTTAAGCTTTATGTATTAATATCAATGCTATTTGTAAAAAGTAACTACACTCTTTTGTAAAAACTATGTAAAAAAGGCACCGCTAATGCGGTGCCTAAAAACATTTACTATTATTCAGGATTTGAGGAATTTCCCAAGCCATGTCGTTGCTTATATACCATAGCGAGCATATCCTGTTGATATTTCTCGTCGTCACTTAACTTGTTTAGTTTTTCCCTAACCTCGTTTTTTCTGGCACGACAAGTTTCCAGCTCTTTCATAAGCTGTTTTTCCTCACTTTCATAAGATGAAAGTAATCTTTTTAATTCTTCGATATCTCTTCTGGCATCAGCATCTAGCATACTTTTGTTCCTCCCCTATTAAGCTAATATATCCTGACGAACTAGGGCTTTCTTTAAAGCAATCTCTGCTCTAAGGACATCCACGTCATCACCCTTGTTAGCAAGACGTTCCCTAGCTCTATCCTCTGCGCTTCTGGCTCTTTCCAAATCAATTTCGTCAGGCCACTCTGCTATTTCTGCAAGAAGTGTAACCTTGTCAGGAAGAATCTCTGCTAAGCCTGCATGTACAGCAGCCTTTTTCTGAGTTTCTCCCTCAGTGATTGTGCAAATGCCTGGCGCAATAACAGTAGTTAGAGGGATATGCATTGGCAATACACCAATCTGTCCCTCGACTGTATTAAATTCAACCATTGTTGCCTCACCCTCGTATAAAATACGCTCAGGTGTGACGATTGAAATTTTGAAGGTGTTATCTGCCATCACTTACCTCCTACTTGTTGTTCATCTTGGCACGAACCTCGTCGATTGTACCTGCATTTAGGAAGTAGCTCTCTGGAATATCATCATGCTTACCTTCAAGGATTTCTTTGAATCCTCGTACTGTTTCAGCAATTGGCACATACTTTCCTTCAAGACCAGTAAACTGACCTGCTACGAAGAATGGCTGTGACAAGAATCTCTGAATCTTACGAGCACGGTTAACTACAAGCTTATCCTCTTCTGAAAGTTCATCCATACCAAGAATAGCAATAATATCCTGTAATTCTTTATACTTCTGAAGAATCTCCTGCACACCACGTGCTACCTCAAAGTGCTCCTGACCTACGATACGTGGATCAAGGATACGTGAAGTAGAGTTAAGTGGATCAACGGCTGGATAAATACCAAGCTCTGCGATAGAACGCTCAAGAACTGTGGTAGCATCCAAGTGCGCGAATGTTGTTGCTGGAGCTGGGTCAGTTAAATCATCCGCAGGTACGTATACGGCCTGAACTGATGTAATAGAACCGTTCTTTGTAGAAGTGATACGCTCCTGCAAAGCACCCATCTCTGTCTGAAGTGTTGGCTGGTAACCAACGGCTGAAGGCATACGTCCAAGAAGGGCTGAAACCTCTGAACCTGCCTGAGTAAAACGGAAGATATTATCGATGAAAAGAAGTACATCCTTTCCACCCTTATCTCTGAAGTACTCAGCCATTGTAAGTCCAGTAAGACCAACTCTCATTCTGGCTCCAGGTGGCTCGTTCATCTGACCGAAAACCATGCAGGTTTTGTCGATAACGCCTGATTCCTTCATTTCGTAGTACAAGTCATTACCCTCACGAGTACGCTCACCTACACCTGTAAATACTGAGTATCCACCATGCTCTGTGGCAATGTTGTGGATTAACTCCTGAATAAGAACGGTTTTACCTACACCGGCACCACCGAATAATCCGATTTTTCCACCCTTCTGATATGGGCAGAGAAGGTCAACGACCTTAATACCTGTCTCAAGCATTTCTGTTGAAGTTGCCTGCTCTTCATATGCAGGTGCTTTTCTATGAATTGGCATCTTCTCAACACCCTCTGGTGCTGGCTGCTCATCAATAGCTTCACCTAATACATTGAAGATTCGTCCTAAGGTAGCTTCACCAACAGGAACAGAAATAGGAGCACCTGTAGCTACTACATCCATTCCACGAACCAAACCGTCAGTAGGACCCATGGCAATACAACGAACTGTATCATCACCCAAATGCTGTGCGACCTCAATAACCAGCTTTTCGCCGTTATCTCTAGTAACCTCTAGAGCATCGTTGATTTCTGGAAGTTCGCCTTCTGCAAACTTTACATCAAGTACCGCACCAATAATCTGAGTGACTTTTCCTATATTATTTGCCATTTTTTCACTCCTTATGTAAGTGCTTCCGCACCAGCGATAATCTCTGTTAATTCCTGAGTAATTGATCCCTGGCGGGCACGATTATATTTTAATGATAGATCACTAATGATATCCTCAGCATTATTTGTTGCTGAATCCATAGCCTGCATTCTGGCTCCATTTTCTGAGGCAACGGCCTCTGTAAGAGCACCAAATACAAGACTTGTGACATACTTTGGAATGATTAATTCAAGCGCTTCTTCTTCATTTGGCTCAAAATTCATAAGCACATTTGAATTTGACGCAGCCTGAACATCCTCCTCAGATATCTCAGCTGGAAGCAGCTTCATCATCTTTGGAACCTGGCTAACTGTATTTTTGAAGTGTGTGTATACAAGGTAAATCTCACCGACTTCCCCTGCTGCATAAGCTTCAAGCACGTCATTACAAATGCTGATAGCATCTGCATAGGTAGGAGCTTCCATTACTGGAGAATAATCCTTTGCCACCTCGTAACCCTTACGGGCCAAAGAATCTCCCGCCTTATGACCGATAACATAAAGCTTTACATCCTCTTTCTTCAAATCTGAGCCTGTAATCTGCTTTGCAATATTTGAGTTGTAACCACCTGCAAGACCTCGGTTTGAAGAAATAACAATAACTGCTTTTTTCTCTGAACCGTTATCCTTTAGATATTTGTTATCAACAGTGCCAGCCTTTGCCAACATACTGCAAATGGTAGAATACATAGCCTCAAAATATGGTGAGGTTTGCTCGGCTTTTGTTCTAGCCTTCTGAAGCTTTACAGTAGATACAAGTTTCATGGCCTTAGTGATCTGCTGAGTGCTACTAACACTCTGTTTTCTTCTTTTTATGTCTCTCATTGAGGCCATAACAGATCACCCTCCTTACTTGTAATTCTTTTTACACTCCTCGATAGCCTTTACTAGCTTCTCTTCCATAGCCTCATCGAGAACCTTTGAAGTACGAATACTCTCAGGAATCTCTGGGTACTTTGTATCAACTAGCTCAAACAACGCTTTTTCAAATACCTGAATATCTGCAGTAGGAATATCAAGAAGATATTTCTTTGTTGCAGCGTAGATAATCATAATCTGATACTCTACAGGCATTGGAGCATACTGTGGCTGCTTTAGCATTTCTTTGATTCTTTCACCTTGAGCAAGCTTTTCAGCTGTATCTGCATCAAGCTCTGAACCAAACTGAGCGAAGGCTGCAAGCTCTCTGTACTGAGCAAGCTCAACACGGATAGGAGCAGCAATCTTCTTCATAGCCTTAATCTGTGCAGAACCACCTACACGGGATACAGAAAGACCTGCGTTTACAGCTGGTCTAAATCCGGCGTTAAATGCCTCTGTCTCAAGATAAATCTGACCATCAGTAATTGAGATTACATTTGTAGGGATGTATGCACTAACATCACCAGCCTGTGTTTCGATAATAGGAAGAGCTGTTAACGAACCTCCACCTAATTTATCAGAAAGTCTAGCTGCTCTCTCAAGTAATCTTGAGTGTAAGTAGAATACATCACCAGGGTAAGCCTCACGTCCTGGTGGACGACGAAGAAGTAATGAGAGTGTACGGTATGCAGTAGCATGCTTACTTAAATCATCATAAATGATAAGTACATCTTCTCCATTCTCCATCCACTCCTCACCGATAGCGCATCCTGAATAAGGAGCGATATACTGAAGTGGTGCAAGCTCTGATGCTGTAGCGGCTACTACTGTAGTCCAAGCCATAGCACCATATTCTTCTAATGTTTTAACAAGGGCTGCAACTGTCGAAGCCTTCTGGCCAATTGCAACGTAAATACATTTTACGCCTTGTCCTTTTTGGTTAATGATTGTATCGATAGCAATAGCAGTTTTACCTGTCTGTCTATCACCGATAATAAGCTCACGCTGTCCACGTCCGATAGGGATCATGGAGTCGATAGCTTTAATACCTGTCTGTAATGGAGTATCTACGGATTTACGTGAGATAACACCTGATGCAACACGCTCGATTGGACGGAACTTTGAAGAATCAATTGGTCCCTTTCCATCGATAGGCTGTCCAAGCGCATTAACTACACGTCCAAGCATAGCGTCTCCGACCGGAACCTCAACAACACGACCTGTTGTTTTAACCTGATCGCCTTCATTGATGTTCTTATCGTTTCCTAAAAGAACACAACCAACATTGTCTTCCTCAAGGTTTAAGACCATGCCATACACTTCGCCAGGGAACTCAAGAAGTTCGCCCTGCATAGCATTCTGTAATCCGTGAATACGTGCGATTCCA
>JAILKL010000112.1 GCA_024693775.1 Pseudobutyrivibrio sp. | reverse complement strand
GCTCGCCGGGCTCATAACCCGGAGGTCGGTGGTTCAAATCCATCTCCCGCAACTACGTGCCCAGATAGCTCAGTTGGTAGAGCAGAGGACTGAAAATCCTCGTGTCGTTGGTTCGATTCCGACTCTGGGCACTATTTTTTTATCTTCAGGTAAATACCTGAAGATTTTTTTTACCCAAATATAAAACCTTTATAAACTTATAGTAAATATTATTTACGATAGCGATGAATACTGATAATATAAGGACAAAATTGTAGATATAAAAGAAAGGCTTGCTATGAAGATTGTATTTTTAGACAGAAAAACTATAGGTGAAGATATTGATTTAGATGGTTTCAAAAAATTTGGAGAGGTTGTTACTTATGACTATTCTACAGTTGAAGAAGCTGCAGAAAGAACCAAGGATGCTGATATTATAGTTTTAAATAAAGTTACAGTTAATGAATCAACTATAAAAGATGCAAAGAATCTAAAGCTAGTATGTGTTACAGCTACTGGTACAAATAATCTTGATAAGGACTATTTAGCATTACGTGGGATCGAATGGCGTAATGTAGCTGGATATTCTACAGAAGCTGTTGCTCAGCATACATTTACATTAGCATTAAATCTATTAGAGCATATTAGTTATTATGATGATTATGTTAAATCAGAGAAATATGTAAATGATCGTCTGTTTACACATTTTGAAAAAACATTCTGCGAGCTTTCTAATAAAACTTGGGGAATAATTGGATTAGGTGCAATCGGACAGAGAGTTGCTGAAATTGCTAAGTGCTTTGGTGCTAATGTTGTATATTATTCTACTTCTGGAAAGAATCACAACAACGAATATAAGGAAGTTGATTTCGATACAATCTTAAAGGAATCAGACATCCTTTCCATTCATGCTCCACTTGATGAAAATACACTTCATTTAATTAATAAAGAAGCTTTATCAAAAATGAAGAAATCTTCTATTTTAATCAATGTTGGTAGAGGACCAATTATTGTAGAAAAGGATTTAGCAGATGCATTAAACAATGATGTCATTGCTGCAGCTGGATTGGATGTGTTAGATGTGGAGCCTATGACAGAGGAAAATCCTTTAAAGAATATTAAGGACAGCAATAAATTATTAATTACTCCTCATATCGCTTGGGCTGCACTTGAGGCAAGAACAAGACTTATGAAGATTATAGAAAATCAAATCGAGGAATTTTTAAAATAAAATTTACGACTTCTTTTGTGATATTTAAAAACTCACAAGAACCGGGATTTAACAAATAACAATTGGTTAAATAATGTATAGGTTTTTGATTTTCCTCAGAAAATCAAGAACCGGACACAGACCAATATTTTCTGAAAGAAAATGTTGCTTGGCAAAGCCAAGTTCTTGTGGACTTTTTCCTTAAGTAGTCCACAAGAAGTCATGAGTTTTGATAATTAAAAAGAGAATAAGAAGTCATATATAATAAACCCTAGTATAAAATTCTATCTTAAAATGTTAGTTTTGCAGCTAACTTTAGGATGTCTAGAATCATACTAGGGTTTTTAATTTTATTCACAAAGGTAAACCACTTAAATAACTAAGGTCGCTGAGATTGCTCAGAAGATTATTTCTATAGTGAAGATAGCGATTGGTTTCATCGATACTATTTAAATCGTCTTCGATAAAAGCTGTAGAATCGCAGGATTTTATATATATAGTAATTCTATCAATAAAATTTGGCATAGATTTATTGATTAAATCAAAAATACTATCTGTGCGTGGAATAGAAGGATACCATGGATTATGCCAGGTATTGTGGTAAATATTGCAAGGGTCATTGTATTTAATGATAGTATCACTTGGAATCATGGCTGAAATCCAGCAATGTTTAAATAACACCTGTTCAATCCCTCTTACAAGACGCTTCTTTTTTCCATCAGGGTCTCTCATCTTATAATTTAAATTAATAATAGAATTGATGGCTTTAAAAATCATTTTGAAGGAAATATTTGCATCTTCAAAGGTATTGTTAATAGCCTCGCATAATAATTGCGCTATAACAATTTTTTGCTCTTTAGTAGGTGATATTGTACCACCATAATTAAATTCAGTAGGTTTTAAATGCTCGTAATGATCTAATACAATATGGTCAATATCAGTTTCTAATGATACATGTTTTCCAAAATCATATTTTGAACTTCTTTTTAAATTATTGAAATGATCACTTTTATAGTAGATATAAGGATGACAGCTTACATCTAAAGTATAATGGCCCATAAAACCAATAATATAGGCATCGCACACCTTTCTATCGGTTGTACTTTCGAAGGTGTTCCTAGCATCAAATAAATTTTCAAAAAATAACATAACATTAGTGTCATGCATTATATTTCCGATGTTTCTACCTTTTTTAAAATATGCTGGCAAATGGTAGAAAAAAATATCAGGCCCCTCAAGTCCTAAATAAAAGCATCTTGAATATTCTTCTAATAATTTCTTGGTCTCTTTATCATCGATAAAGGATAATGATTGACGTCCAAATTCTAAATGTGTAATAAATCCTGGCATATTCACCCCTATAAATAAAAATTCTTTTTACCAATTGTTTACCACTAGTATAGCATAATATAAATCGTACATTTAATTAGGTGCATTGAAGAAATTGTGAACACATATTATTTAAAACGTATGAGATATTTATACAAATTAAAAGATGTGTATAAATGCAAGAACACAAGATTTTTTTTGTATATAGAAGATAAATTCTAGTGTACCTATACTAAAATTAAGTTGATTGTAATATGGAGGAAATGATATGGGAATTAAGGATAGCGTAGAGAGAGCTGCTTTTGCTGCAGCAATTGATGGCGTTCTAAAGAATGTAAAAAAAGACCCAAAGACAAATTTATTAAAAATTGTCGACTTAACAGAAAAAATGATGAGTGGCGGAAATAAAGGCTTCCGTTCTAGTGCTTTCGCTGGCGCCCGCGATTTAATTAATGATGAAGACTCTAAATGGATGAATTATGTGACAAGAGTTCTTGAAGAGACAGATCCTCATGTTGCAAAAATGACAGCATTAAATCTTGGTTATCAGGCTGCTTTTAAAGGCACAAAGATGATTAGAGAGAATAGAGAGAAGTACAATTGCAATATTCCATGGTTAATTCTTATGGATCCAACAAGTGCATGTAATCTTCGATGCAAAGGATGTTGGGCCGCTGAGTATGGACATAAGCTTAATTTAACTTTTGAGGAGTTAGATAGTATTGTAACTCAGGGTAAGGAATTAGGTATATTCTTCTACATGTTTACTGGTGGAGAACCATTAGTACGTAAGGATGACTTGATTAAGCTTTGTGAAAAGCATAATGAATGTGCATTCCATAGCTATACAAATGGTACTTTAGTAGATCAGGCATTCTGTGATGAAATGAAGAGAGTAGGAAACCTTTCACTTTCAATTTCATTAGAGGGATTTGAGGATGCCAATGATTTCCGTAGAGGAGATGGCGTATATGCAAAGGTATTACACGCTATGGACCTTCTTCATGAAAACGGCTTAATCTTTGGTAACAGTGTATGCTATACATCAAAGAATATGGATTCTGTTACATCAGATGAATTCTTTGATTTACTTATTGAGCACGGTTCAAGATTCGCTTGGTACTTCCATTTAATGCCAGTAGGTATGAATGCAACACCAGAGCTTATGCCAACACCAGAGCAAAGAGAGTATATCTATCATAGATTACGTGAAGTTAGAGGAAACAAGGGTGGTAAGGAAATCTATGTTATGGACTTCCAAAATGATGGTGAGTTCGTAGGTGGATGTATCGCTGGTGGACGTAATTACTGCCATATCAATCCAAAGGGTGATGTAGAGCCATGTGTATTCATTCACTATTCAGGTGCTAACATCAGACAGAACACATTATTAGAGGCACTTCAGCAGCCACTATTTATGGAATATAGAAAGGGACAGCCTTTCAATGATAATATGCTTCGTCCATGTCCAATGCTCGAGAATCCAGAGCTTCTTCAGGAAATGGTTAAGCGTTCAGGGGCTCATTCAACAGATGTTGAGCAGGAGGAGCCAGTAGAGCATCTTTGTGGTAAGTGTGCAGAATATGCAGCTAACTGGAAGGATACAGCGGATAGACTTTGGATGGCACATCCTTATAGACAAAAAGGCTATGTAAACTATGCAAATGCTGAAGAAAAGGGATATGGCAACAAAGCCGAATAATAGAAGTTTCATAATAATTTAATACGTCAAAGTTCTTTCAGAGACCTAGTAGTGGACAGCTACTAGGTCTTTTAAAATGTCACAAAAATGAAGTGAATATTTTTTAATAGTGAAAGGGCAAAAATTGGCTATACATTGTTGAATAAAATATGGGATAATGCTAAAGTAAGTAAGGATATTATAGAAAAAATTAAATTATTTTTGGTTTTTGGAAAGCAATTATCTTTAAATTGCAGATTATTGCAACAATAGTTGAAACGTGATACCATTAAATTGCGCGTGCCAGTAAGGTAGTTGTGTGAAGGAGAGGTGTTATGTTTATTGGAAGAAGTTATGAAATTGAAAAGCTTAATGGATTTTATGAAGGGGAAGATGTTTCAGTAGCAATTATATCTGGCTCTTTCGGAGTCGGAAAAACTTCACTTCTACAAGAATTTGCAAAAGACAAGAATGCACTATACTTTAATGCATATGAGACTACAGCAAAGCACCAGTATCAGCGAATGGGGCGTTTACTTGGTGACTCAGAGACTACAAATGCAGAGGCATTCTGTGAAGAGATAGCAAACAGAGCAACATCCGAAAAACAACTCATTATTATTGATCAATATCCAAATATTGTAAAAGCAGATTCAGAATTTGATACTATTTTACACGATTATGTTGTTGGAAAATGGAAAAATCTGCCTATTAAATTAATATTATGTTCAGATGCTTTTATGCTCACAGAAAAGTATTTGAAGGGAAAGAAGGCAAAGTGGCGTGAATGTATTGATTTGGATTTATTAGTCGAGCCATTTACATTCAATGATTCCTTGCCATTTTTCGGGGATGCTAGCCCTAAAGAAGCAGCTTTTTTATATGGTATTACAGGTGGAATACCATACAATCTAGTACGTGTAGCAGCCATGCTTGGCCTTAAAGATTTTGACAATCTTGGTTTGGCATCAGTGGCAGCTGAAGAGGATAAGATTAAAAGTATAGTCACTAGACTATTTTTAGATAAATATAATTCTGTAGGATTAAAGCCTGAAGAGGTGATGTCCACAGAGCTTAGAGAATTGGCATATTACAACTATATGCTAGTTACACTTGCCAAAGGATTTAACAGGGTAAACCAGATATCCGTAGAGGTGGATAAGCCAAAGGATGTGGTGGTACCTTATCTTAATTCACTTATGGCAATAGGAATATGTAGAAAAGACACAGCCATTACAGAGCTTGGAAATAGAAAGAAGACTAGATATTCTATAGTAAATTCAAGCACACTATTTTGGTACAAGTTTGTAGTGGCAAATTATGATAAATATTCTTCTGGAGATATAGAGGGCCTATGGCAGGCCATTGAGAAGGAAAAGGATGAATATATGCAATGTGTATTCACAAAGATCTGCGGCCAATATCTTACAGAAAGAAGTGAGAAAAACCAGCTACCATTTACTGTTGAACAGACAGGAAACTGGTGGGTAAATGATGATGAAGCAGGTACAACAGATGGATTTGATTTGGTTTCACTAGGAAAATGTGAGGGAAAATCAGCTACTATATATTGCCAATGCTACTACAATCATGAGCCTATCGAGGTAGTGCAGCTCAAGAAATTAATAGAAAAAACAAAGCAATTACATAGAGAGGGAGATGCCTTTTATTTGGTATTCTCCACAGCAGGATTCCATGAGAATGCTATTACCATTTCGTCAGCAATAAAAAACATCATGCTAATTACTCTTGATGAAATGAGATAATATGTTTAAAGATTTTAGGAGGAGAACAATGACAAACCAAGAGCTAATGAAAACAGCGGTTGAGGTTCGCAAAGGCATCATTGAAGGTGTTCATGCTGCAAAAGCTGGACATCCAGGCGGATCTTTATCAGCAACAGAGGTGTTCACTTACTTATATTTTGAGGAAATGAACATCGATCCAAAGAATCCAAAGAAGGCAGATAGAGATAGATTCGTTCTTTCAAAGGGACATACTGCACCAGGTCTTTATTCTGCACTTGCACAGAGAGGATTTTTCCCAGTAGAAGATTTAAAGGGACTTCGTAGCATAGGAAGCCATTTGCAGGGTCATCCATGCGTACAGCATACACCTGGTATTGATGCATCATCAGGTTCACTTGGCCAGGGTATCTCTGTTGCTACAGGTATGGCACTTTCAGCTAAGCTATCAGGTGAGTCATACAGAGTATATACACTTTTAGGTGACGGTGAAATTCAGGAAGGCCAGGTTTGGGAGGCTTCTATGTTTGCAGCAGCAAAGAAGCTTGATAACCTTTGCGTAATCGTTGATAACAACGGATTACAGATTGATGGACGTATTGAGGATGTAAACAGCCCATATCCAATTCCTGACAAGTTCAGAGCTTTCAACTTCCACGTTGTAGAGGTCGCTGATGGAAATGATTTTGATCAGCTTCGTGCAGCTTTCAAGGAGGCAAGAGAGACAAAGGGTCAGCCAACAGCTATCATCATGAAGACTGTAAAGGGTAAAGGCGTATCATTCATGGAGAACCAGGTAGGTTGGCATGGAAAGGCTCCTAATGACGAGCAGTACGCTATTGCAATGGAAGAATTAAAGAAAGCAGGTGAAGCATAATGGCAGAGGTTAAGAAAATCGCAACTCGCGAGAGCTACGGTAATGCTCTCGTTGCTTTAGGTGAGAAATATGATAATTTAGTAGTACTTGATGCAGATCTTGCAGAAGCTACAAAGACAGGTATTTTTAAGAAGGCTTTTCCAGAGCGTCATATAGACTGTGGTATTGCAGAGTCAAACATGGTAGGTATCGCAGCTGGTCTTGCTAGTACAGGAAAGGTCCCATTCTGCTCATCATTTGCTATGTTTGCAGCTGGTAGAGCATTTGAGCAGGTTCGTAACTCAGTAGGTTACCCACACCTTAATGTAAAGATTGGTGCTACACACGCTGGTATTTCAGTAGGTGAGGATGGAGCTTCTCATCAGTGTAATGAGGATATTGCACTTATGCGTACAATCCCAGGCATGGCAATCATCAATCCTTCTGACGATGTTGAGGCAAAGGCAGCTGTTGAGGCCGCTTATAAGATGGACGGTCCTGTATATCTTAGATTCGGACGTCTTGCAGTACCTGTAATCAACGATAGACCTGATTACAAGTTCGAAATTGGTAAGGGTGTTGTTCTTAAAGAGGGCAAGGACCTTACAATCATTGCAACAGGTCTTGAGGTAAATGAGTCTCTTGAGGCTGCTAAGAAGCTTGCAGAGGATGGAATCGATGCAGAGGTAATCAACATCCACACAATTAAGCCTATCGATGCTGATCTTATCGTAAAGAGCGCTTCAAAGACTGGCAAGGTTGTTACAGTAGAAGAGCATTCAATTATCGGTGGTCTTGGTGGAGCAGTAGCAGAGGTTCTTTCTGAAAAATGTCCTACAAAGATGCTTAGAATTGGTGTTAAGGATACATTTGGTGAGTCAGGCCCAGCTGTAAAGCTTCTCGAGAAGTATGAGCTAGATGCAGCAGGTATCTACAAGCAGATTAAAGCATTTGTTTAAAATTTGATTTTAAAAAGCAAATAAAAAAATCCCCATAGTTAAAAGATTTTTAACTATGGGGATTTTATTATTTAGAGAGTCGAATATAATTGTAGAGCATTAATGATATTTTTACAGTAATTGCATCTGAGAATTTTCGTACATCATATCCAGTTAAATCAGTGAATTTATCTAGTCTATATATCAAAGTATTTCTATGAATGAACATTTTTCTAGATGTTTCAGCTAAGGATAAATCATTGGCGAAAAATGAATCTAAAAGGTTTAAAGTTTCCTCGTCAATTTGCGATAAAATGTCAAAATTTATGTGTCTATCAAGGTAAGATTTTGCCTCTTCCAAAGGAATATTATAAAGCAATCTATCTAAACCTAATTCGTCGTAGCAATATATTCTTCCATTAGCGTTGAAAATATTTCCTATTTTCATGGCAAGAACGGAGGTCTTATATGCCTCTTGTAAATCCTTAAAGGAAGTAACGGTATTAGAATAGCTTAGCTTAAATGAAATGTAGGTTTCTGACTCAAGCATATCTAAGTAAGAATTTGCTGCTTGATTTAAATCCTCCTGTGTAGGGTCAAAGGCAAAGTTAATGACAACTAATAAGTGCCTTGAATCCATTTCTATAACTACATCCTTTGAGTCGAGTAAAAGACTTTTTAAAAGAGAAATAACGTCCTTTTTATACTCCTGTTGACTTTCTAAATAGAAGATATGTCTAATTCCGTTTTCTTCAATGTGATATCGATGAAGTGAAGGCGCTGCATCTGCATAGGAAAGCTCGCCGGTTAAAAACAATTTATAAAAAGAATTTTTAGAATCAATGCCGTTGAAATGTACAAGTATTTCTTTTAGTTTATTGACGGTTTCCTCATCTGATAAATCAGAATCTGATATTTCAAAGTTTATTCCAGTCGCGTTATTTAATTGTTCTAATAATTTTGATTTTTTCTCGTTAAAGTCCATATAATGAGGCACCTTTCAAAAAGATAGTTAAATTATAATACATCTGTTTTAACTTATAAATAAAAAAACTGGGTACTTAAAGCACCCAGTTAAAAATCAATAAGTATTAAGAACTTAATTATTTACTAGTTAGCAATTGTGAGCTCTGTCTCTTTGTCAAAGAAGTGAGCCTTCTCCATATCAAGAGCAAACTTAACTGTGTCGCCACCTCTTGCTGTTGTACGAGGATCAACTCTAGCTGTAACCTGAGTTCCAGCATAATCGAAGTATAAGTAAACCTCAGCACCAAGAAGCTCGTATACAGAAATCTTAGCTTCGATAACAGATGCGTTCTTTGTATCAACAAAGATCTGTGAATCATGAATATCCTCTGGACGAATACCAAGAACAACTTCCTTGTTTGCATATCCAGCATCCATAAGTGTCTTTGTCTTAGCAACTGGGATCTCAAGGCTAGCGCCGTTTACCTGGATTGCTGAGCAATCTGCGTTGAGCTTACCATCAAGGAAGTTCATCTGTGGAGATCCGATGAATCCAGCAACGAAGAGGTTGCATGGCTTCTGATAAAGGTTAGCTGGTGTATCAATCTGCTGAACAACACCGTCCTTCATAACTACGATTCTTGTACCAAGTGTCATAGCCTCTGTCTGATCATGTGTAACGTAGATCATTGTTGCTCCAAGTGAATCATGAAGCTTTGAAATCTCTGTTCTCATCTGAACACGAAGCTTTGCATCAAGGTTTGAAAGAGGCTCATCCATAAGGAATACCTTAGGGTTACGAACGATTGCACGTCCCATAGCAACACGCTGTCTCTGACCACCTGAAAGAGCCTTTGGCTTTCTGTCAAGAAGCTTCTCAAGGTCAAGGATCTTAGCTGCCTCACGAACCTTTCTATCAATTTCATCCTTTGGTACTTTTCTAAGCTTAAGACCAAATGCCATGTTATCGTAAACTGTCATATGTGGATAAAGAGCGTAGTTCTGGAATACCATTGCGATATCTCTGTCCTTTGGCTCTACGTCGTTCATAAGCTTTCCATCGATGAGAAGCTCACCTGAAGAAATTTCCTCAAGACCAGC
>JAILKL010000092.1 GCA_024693775.1 Pseudobutyrivibrio sp. | reverse complement strand
CAGCCTTGCAAAGGATTTCCACGTAGAGCTCCCAGAAAAATTCCTCTACGAAAAATAAGCCGTGTTATATCTAAACGGACAATCACGTATGTTTATAAATGGGTGTTCGTCTAACGGTTTTACAATTCTAACAGGACTGTTCGTACAAAGAGCAGACACACATTTTTAAACTAATAAGCTCCTACAATCCAAGCAGGATAATAATTGCCTGATTTTAAGTGGAGGTTTAGAAACAAAGAAACGAATTACGTAGATAACAGACACGCCGAGCCATGGAAGGCGAGGCGAATGCCAGCTGAACATGGACGTGAATCTGGCATGGTGCCTGTTATCAAGTAATTCGTTTCGTATTGTTTCTTAGGCTCCACGACCAATGAAGGCAATTATATACTGCTTGGTTGTAGGGGCTTTTTTATGTAACCTAAAGTGTCTGCTTTGTACATACAGTCCCTTCGAATAGTAAAACGCGTAGAAGGACACCCATACATACGTGATTATGTCCGTTAAGATAATTTAAAAATTCTTCTCGAATTGTTTATCTGGGCTGGTATGGTGGGGGGCCTGTAAGGCAGATAACAAAAATTTAACACTTTAATGCACGAAAGCACTTGCATTTATATGAGATTAATTGTATAGTTATTCAAGACAATGGCGTCTATACCAGAGCCCGAAGTGGGCCCTGTTATAGGCGTCTTTTTGTTTTTAGCTAGTACGAAAATATAAAAGGAGTAGTAAACATGGATAATCATCAGATGGGACTATATAACCCAGAGTTTGAACATGATAATTGCGGTATCGGCGCGGTGGTTTCTATTAAAGGCATCAAGACACATAAAACTGTTTCTGACGCTCTTAAAATAGTAGAAAACCTAGAGCACAGAGCTGGAAAGGATGCTGCTGGAGAGACAGGTGATGGAGTAGGTATATTACTTCAGATTTCGCATAAATTTTTCAAAAAGACTTGCAAGGCCTGCGGAATTTCCATTGGTGATGAGAGAGACTACGGAATTGGTATGTTCTTTTTCCCATCAGAGGAATTAAAAAGAAAACAGGCAATGAAAATGTTTGAAATCATTGCTGACAAGGAAAACCTTGAATTCTTAGGATGGAGACAGGTTCCTATTAAGCCAGAGATTTTAGGTAAGACAGCACTTGACTGCATGCCTACAATTTATCAGGCATTTATAAAAAGACCTGCAGACTGTGCCAAGGGGCTTGAATTTGATAGAAAGCTATATGTGGCTCGCCGTGTTTTTGAGCAGACAGCAGAGGATACATATGTAGCTTCTCTTTCTAGCAGAACTATCGTATATAAAGGAATGTTCCTGGTTAATCAGCTGAGATTATTCTTTGAGGATTTAGAGGATCCAGATTATGAGTCAGCTATTGCAACAGTACACTCACGATTCTCTACCAATACAAATCCATCCTGGGAGCGTGCACATCCAAATAGATTTATCGTTCACAATGGTGAGATTAACACTATCAAGGGTAATGCGGACAAGATGCTTTCTCGTGAGGAGATAATGGTATCTCAGGTCTTAGAGCCTGAAATGTCAAAGATTACACCAGTATGCAATCAGGCTGGATCAGATTCAGCCATGCTTGATAATGCCCTTGAGTTCTTAGTAATGAATGGAATGCCACTTCCACTGGCTGTAATGATTACTATTCCTGAGCCATGGTATAAAAACAAGGCAATGGATCAGGCACGTCGCGACTTCTATCATTATTATTCAACAATGATGGAGCCATGGGATGGTCCTGCATCTATTCTTTTCTCAGACGGTGACATTATGGGTGCTGTCCTTGATAGAAATGGACTTAGACCTAGCCGTTACTATATTACAGATGATGACTACCTCATTCTTTCTTCAGAGGTAGGTGTCCTTCCTGTGGATGAGTCAAAGATTGTAAAGAAGGATAGACTCCGCCCAGGAAAGATGCTTCTAGTAGATACAGCTGCAGGTAGATTGATTGATGATACAGAGCTAAAGGCAAAGTATGCAAGCGGCCAGCCATATGGTCAGTGGCTTGATGCAAACCTTGCCCATCTTGCAGATATCAAGATTCCAAATGAGCCTGTTCCAAAGTATTCTCAGGAGGAGAGAGACAGACTCCAGAAGGCCTTTGGCTATGGCTATGGAGAGGTAAAGGAATCTATTCTTCCTATGGCATTAAACGGTGTGGAAAACACTGGTGCTATGGGTATTGATGTACCTCTTGCTGTATTATCAGACCATCATCAGCCATTATTTAATTACTTTAAGCAGTTGTTTGCACAGGTAACAAATCCACCTATCGATTCAATTCGTGAGGAAATTGTTACAGCAACCACAGTTTATATTGGTGCAGCAGGAAATGTGCTTGAGGAAAAGGCCGAAAACTGCAATATGCTTCAGATTAACAATCCTATCCTTACAGTTACAGATTTGATGAAAATTAAGTCAATGAAGGTGCCAGGATTAAAGGCAGAGACTGTGCCAATTACCTATTACAAGAATACTTCTTTAGAAAAAGCTATCGAGCACCTGTATGTAGAGGTGGATAGAGTTAATAGAGAGGGTGCCAATATCATTATTCTTTCAGATAGAGGTGTGGATGAAAACCATGTTGCCATTCCATCACTTCTTGCTGTTGCAGCAGTGCAGCATCACCTGGTACAGACAAAGAAGAGAACTAGTCTTTCTCTTATCCTAGAGTCTGGTGAGCCACGTGAGGTGCACCATTTTGCCACACTTTTGGGCTATGGTGCTTCTGCTATCAACCCTTATCTTGCACAGGAAACTATTGCAGAATTAGTTGAAAAGGGACAGCTTAAAAAGGATGTACATGCAGCCATCGACGCATACAATGAGGCCGTTATTACTGGTATCATCAAGATTGCTTCAAAGATGGGTATTTCTACTGTACAGTCATACCAGGGTGCAAAGATTTTCGAGGCTATCGGAATCAGCTCAGAGGTAATTGATAAGTACTTTACAGGAACCATCAGCCGTATTGGTGGAATCACCATCGAGGATATTCAGGATGATGTGGAAAGACAGCATTCTATGGCCTTTGATCCACTAGGATTATCTGTGGATGAGACTCTTGATTCAAAGGGACAGCACAAGATGAGAGCTGGCGCAGAGGAGCATCTATACAACCCTGCAACAATTCATCTTTTACAGCTTTCTACTAGAACTGGTGATTACAATACCTTCAAGGAGTACACCTCACTTATCAACAAAGAGGATGCTATTAGAAACCTTCGTGGATTAATCGATTTCAAATATCCAAAGAAGGGTATAAGTATAGATGAGGTAGAATCTGTTGATTCTATCGTAAAGAGATTTAAAACAGGTGCCATGAGTTATGGTTCTATTTCAAAAGAAGCCCACGAGACTATGGCTATTGCCATGAATATGCTTCATGGTAAGTCAAATTCAGGTGAAGGTGGCGAGGAGGAATCTCGTTTCACTGTGGGACCTGATGGATTAAACCGATGCTCTGCAATCAAGCAGGTGGCTTCTGGTAGATTTGGTGTTACCAGCAAGTATTTGGTTAGCGCAAAGGAAATCCAAATTAAAATGGCACAGGGCGCAAAGCCGGGTGAAGGTGGACATCTTCCTGGTAAAAAGGTATACCCATGGATTGCAAAGACACGTCTTTCAACTCCAGGAGTTGCTCTTATTTCGCCACCACCACATCACGATATTTACTCTATCGAGGATTTGGCAGAGCTTATCTATGATTTAAAGAATGCCAATAAGGATGCTCGTATTTCTGTAAAGCTGGTATCTGAGGCAGGTGTTGGCACTATTGCCAGCGGTGTTGCAAAGGCAGGTGCTCAGGTAATCCTTATTTCGGGCTACGACGGTGGTACTGGTGCAGCTCCAAAATCATCTATTCACAATGCCGGTCTTCCATGGGAGCTAGGCCTTGCTGAGGCACATCAGACCTTGGCTCAAAATGGATTGCGTAACAAGGTTGTTATTGAGACAGACGGAAAGCTTATGTCAGGTCGTGACGTGGCCATTGCCTGTGCACTTGGTGCAGAGGAATTTGGCTTTGCAACAGCTCCACTTGTTACTATGGGCTGCGTAATGATGCGTGTATGTAATCTAGATACATGTCCAGTTGGTGTGGCTACACAGAATCCAGAGCTTAGAAAGAGATTTGCTGGAAAGCCAGAATACGTTGTAAACTTCATGCGCTTTATTGCTCAGGAGCTTCGTGAATACATGGCAGAGTTGGGCTGCAAGACAGTGGATGACCTTTGTGGACGTTATGACCTTTTGACTCTTAAGAATGTTGAAAACGCAGGTCGTATGTCAAAGGTTGATATTACACCTATCGTTACAAATCCAAATGAGTACGAGAAGATTGAGTACAACAAGAAAAATGTGTTCAACTTTGAGCTGGAAAATACCCTAGATGAAAAGGTGCTCCTTAAGAAATTAAAGAGTGCCATCGCAGCTGGAAAGAAGGGCGAGGTTAGTCTTGAGGTATCAAATATAAATCGTTCATTCGGTACACTTCTAGGCGCAGAAATCACTCGTCAGCACGGTGAGAGCCTAGAGGAGGATACTTATGTGGTCAGCTGTACAGGCGCAGGTGGACAGTCATTTGGTGCATTTATTCCAAAGGGACTTACACTTTGTCTTACAGGTGATTCAAACGATTACTTTGGCAAGGGCTTGTCAGGTGGAAAGCTGGTGGTACATCCATCAGAGGCAGCAAACTACAAGCAGGATGAAAACATCATCATCGGAAATGTTGCCCTTTATGGTGCTACAAGCGGAAAGGCATTTATCAACGGTGTAGCCGGTGAGAGATTTGCCGTACGTAATTCTGGTGCAACTGCAGTAGTAGAAGGCTGTGGTGATCATGGCTGTGAGTACATGACAGGTGGTCGTGTTGTAGTATTAGGAGAGACAGGAAAGAACTTTGCCGCTGGTATGTCAGGTGGAATTGCATATGTCCTCGATGAAGACGCTACACTCTATAAGAGACTGAATAAAACAATGGTTAGCCTAGAGACTGTTACAGATAAATATGACGTAATGGAATTAAAGGAGATTATCGCTGAGCATGTGGCTGCTACTGGCTCTAAGAAGGGTAAGGAAGTATACGATAACTTCAGCGAGTATCTACCAAAATTCAAGAGAATTGTCCCATTTGACTACAAGAAGATGATGCAGACCATCGTCCAAATGGAGGAGAAGGGATTGTCGTCAGAACAGGCTCAGATTGAAGCTTTCAATATGTTGATGAAGTAGGAGGAGAACCATGGGAAAGCCAACAGGATTTTTAGAGTATGAGAGAGTCGAGGCTACTGCGGTACCTCCTCTCGAGAGAATAAAGAATTTTAATGAATTTCATGCACCACTTTCTGCAGAGGAGCAGAAAAGACAGGGCGCACGCTGCATGGATTGCGGTGTTCCATTTTGCCAGTCAGGCATGACAATTAAGGGGATGACCTCAGGCTGTCCTCTTAATAACCTTATCCCTGAATGGAACGAATTAGTATATCAGGGAAATTATGAGATGGCCTACAAGAGATTGCACAAGACCAGCAATTTCCCAGAGTTTACCTGTAGAGTATGTCCAGCTCTTTGTGAGAAGGCATGTACCTGCGGACTAAACGGAGACCCGGTTTCCACAAAGGAAAATGAAAAGGCTATTATCGAATATGCCTATGCAAATGGTCTTGCAGATGCAAAGCCTGTAGAGGTTCGCACAGGCAAGACGGTTGCTGTTATCGGCTCTGGCCCTGCAGGTCTTGCAGTGGCAGATCAGCTCAATAGACGTGGACATCTTGTGACAGTTTATGAGCGCAGTGACAATGTTGGTGGTTTGCTACGTTATGGTATTCCAAACATGAAGCTGGAAAAGCAGATCATCGATAGAAAGATTAAAATCATGGAGGAAGAGGGCGTAAGCTTTGTTGTTAATGCAGATGTAGGTGGCGATGTAAAGGCCAAGGACATTACTTCAAAGTACGATGCAGTTGTATTATGCTGTGGTTCTTCAAATCCTAGAGATATTGACGCAATTGGCAGAAAGGATGCTAAGGGTATCCACTTTGCTGTTGATTTCCTCACATCTACAACTAAATGCTTGTGGAATAACAACATGCAGCTGGTAGATGGTGAATATATTTCTGCAAAGGGCAAGGACGTTATCATCATCGGTGGTGGTGATACAGGAAATGACTGTGTAGGTACATCCATCAGACATGGCTGTAAGTCAGTTACTCAGCTAGAGATGATGCCAAAGGCTCCTGATACTAGAGCAGAGACAAATCCATGGCCACAGTGGCCTCTCGTCTGCAAAACAGACTATGGCCAGGAGGAGGCTATCGCCAAATTTGGTCACGATCCACGTGTATACACAACCACTGTCAAAGAGTTCAAGACAGATAAAAATGGCAACCTTAAATCAGTTGTCTTGATTTCTCTAGAGTCTCAGACTGACAAGAAAACAGGTCGCAGAATGATGGTGCCAGTAGAGGGAACTGAGAAGGAAGTACCATGTCAGCTTTGTCTCATTGCTGCAGGTTTCTTGGGTGCACAGAAGTATGTTGCTGATGCCTTCAAGGTAGATTTGGATGGACGTACCAACGTGGCATCCGTAAATGCGGATTCATTTGCCACAAAGGCTGCAAAGGTATTTACAGCAGGTGATATGCACACAGGCCAGTCCTTAGTTGTAAAGGCAATTCGCCAGGGACGTGACTGTGCTCGCGAGGTAGACAATTATTTAATGGGTTATAGCAACCTTTAAACTTTTTTTAAAATTTGCAAAAAAAAATTGTTGACAATGAATTAACAAAGAATTAATATTCATAACATAAATTATCGAAATTGCAAAAAGAGAACGACAAAGGCGTCGTAGAGAACACAATGTAGTGTTGTCTGCGGCGCCTTTTCTTTTGTTCAATTATGGGAGATTGAGCAAAAAATTAATGGGAAGGAAAAGATATTATGTGTTCAATTATGGCGCTAAGCAAAAAGCATGTTGAAATGAAAGATTTCGAAGCTGCTTTTGCTAAAACAGTTAGTAGAGGCCCAGACATGCAACGAGTCATTACCATCAATGATTCGGTTCTAGGGTTTCAGCGATTATCAATTATGGGGTTAACAGAAGCAGGCATGCAGCCCTTCGAGTTAGATGGTGATTATGCAATATGCAACGGTGAGCTTTACGGATTCAAGCAAGTAAGAGAAGAGCTAAAGGCTGATGGATATAAATTCTTAAGTGATAGTGATTGCGAAATTATCTTGCCAATGTATCGTAAATACGGACTTAAGATGTTTGAAATGCTTGATGCGGAATTCGCGATGGTTATTTATGACAAAGAAATAGATGATTTGATAGCAGCCAGAGATCCAATCGGAATCAGACCTTTGTTCTACGGATACGACAAGGCAGGAGCAATAATGTTTGCATCCGAGGCAAAGAACCTGGTGAGCCTTACAGATGAGGTAAAGCCATTTCCACCAGGACATTATTACTACAAGGGCGAGTTTGTTTGCTACAGAGACTTAGCTAAGCGTCAAACATATCGTAAAGACGGAGTTGAGGAAGCAGCAGCAAAGATCAAGGAGCTTTTGGTGGCAGGCGTTGAAAAAAGACTTGATGCTGATGCACCAGTTGGATTTCTTCTTTCAGGCGGCCTTGATTCATCACTTGTTTGTGCAATAGCTCAGAAGATGATGGATAAGCCAATAAAGACCTTTGCCATTGGAATGAACGAGGATGCCATTGATCTTAAATATGCAAAAGAGGTTGCAGATTATATTGGTTCTGAGCATCACGAGATAATCATTAACAAGGACATAGTTCTAGAGTCCTTAGAAGAGGTTGTGGCTGCACTTGGAACATACGATATCACAACAATAAGAGCTTCAATGGGAATGTATTTGATTTGTAAAGGAATCAAAAAAGAATTTCCAGAAATAAGAGTTCTACTCACTGGTGAGATTTCAGACGAGATTTTCGGATATAAATATACAGACTTCGCTCCAAATCCTGAAGAGTTTCAGAAGGAAGCAGAAAAGAGACTTAGAGAGCTTTACATGTACGATGTACTAAGAGCTGACAGATGTATTTCAGTTCACTCAATGGAAGCCAGAGTACCTTTCGGAGATTTAAATTTTGTTGATTATGTAATGGGCATTAATCCAGAAATAAAGATGAATACCTACAACAAGGGTAAATACCTATTACGACATGCCTTTGAAGGAGATGACTATTTACCATATGACATCCTATTCAGAGAAAAAGCAGCGTTTTCAGATGCGGTAGGCCATTCAATGGTTGATTACCTAAAGGAATATGCAAATGAGAAATATACTGATGAGGATTTAGAAAATGCAAAACGTAAATACGAATTTGCAACACCTTTTACTAAAGAATCATTGTTATATAGAGACCTGTTTGAAAAGTATTATCCAGGTCAGGCACACATGATTGTAGATTTTTGGATGCCAAACAAGAGCTGGGAAGGATGCGATGTAAATGATCCATCCGCAAGAGTACTGGCAAACTACGGTGCAAGTGGTATGTAAATCATTAAGGAGGATTTTTGATATGAGTAAGGTTACAGAGATTTTTGGCAGCATGGTTTTTAATGATGAAACCATGAAGGAACGTCTTCCAAAGGATGCTTACAAAGCATTAAAGAAGACAGTTGAAGAGGGTAGACCTCTAGAGCGTGAGCTTGCAAATGTAATTGCACATGCTATGAAGGAATGGGCTATCGAACTTGGTGCAACACATTTCACTCATTGGTTCCAGCCAATGACAGGCGTTACAGCTGAAAAGCATGATTCATTCATCCAGCCAGAGGAAGGCGGAAAGGTAATCATGACATTCTCAGGAAAAGAGCTTATTAAGGGCGAGCCTGATGCATCTTCATTCCCATCAGGTGGACTTAGAGCTACTTTCGAGGCAAGAGGTTATACAGCTTGGGATCCTACAAGCTATGTATTCATCAAGGATGATACACTTTGCATACCTACTGCTTTCTGTTCATATTCAGGTGAGGCTCTTGATAAAAAGACTCCTTTACTTAGATCTATGGAAGCTCTCGACAAGCAGGCTGTTAGAGTTTTAAAGCTCTTCGGAAATGATGATGTAAAGAGAGTAATTACTACAGTTGGACCAGAGCAGGAGTACTTCCTTATTGATGAGGAAATGTACAACAAGCGTCCAGATTTAATTTATACAGGCAGAACATTATTTGGTGCTAAGCCTCCAAAGGGACAGGAACTAGAAGATCACTACTTTGGAACAATTAAGCCTAGAGTTTCTGCTTTCATGAAAGAGCTAGACGAGGAGTTGTGGAAGCTGGGTGTGCTTGCAAAGACAAAGCACAACGAAGTGGCTCCAGCTCAGCATGAGTTGGCACCAGTGTTCTCAACCACAAATATAGCAACTGACCACAATCAGCTAACCATGGAGATGATGAAGGTGGTTGCAAAGAGACATGGCATGGTATGTCTTTTACATGAGAAGCCATTTGCAGGCGTAAACGGCTCGGGCAAGCACAACAACTGGTCTATTTCAACTGATACAGGAGTAAATCTTTTGGAACCAGGTGCGACTCCTTCCCAGAATGCACAGTTCTTACTCTTTTTGACTGCAGTCATTAAGGCTGTAGATGACTATCAGGATTTACTCCGTGTATCTGTTGCATCAGCAGGAAATGATCACAGACTTGGCGCTAACGAGGCACCACCAGCAATCATTTCTATGTTCCTTGGTGATGAGCTTGAGGCAATTGTTGAGTCAATCATCGATGGCACAGATTATCACGACATCAAGAAAAAGAAGATGACAATTGGTGCATCAGTTCTTCCTTCAATTTCACAGGATACAACTGATAGAAACAGAACATCACCATTTGCATTTACAGGAAATAAGTTTGAGTTTAGATCTCTTGGATCATCAGCATCTATCTCTGGTCCAAACGTAGTCTTAAACACAATCGTTGCTGAGGTTCTTGATCAGTTTGCAACAGAGCTTGAGGGTGAGAAGGAATTCTGTAAGGCCCTTGATAAGCTTGTAAAGAGAGAGCTTACAGCTCACAAGAGAATCATCTTCAACGGAAATGGATACTCAGAGGAGTGGGTAAAGGAAGCAGAGAAGAGAGGACTTTCAAATCTCAAGTCTACAGTAGATGCTCTTCCAGCTTTCATTTCAGAGAAATCTATTGATGTATTTACAAAGCATCAGGTATTTACAGAGCAGGAGCTTTACAGCAGATACGATATCCAGCTTGAGAACTACTACAAGGTAATTGATATCGAGGCACTTACTCTTGATTCAATGGTAAAGAAGGATATTATGGCAGCTGCAAATGAGTATCAGTACACACTTGCTGAGACACTCAATGCAAAGGCAGCTACAGGAATCTCAGTAGATTCTTCAGTAGAGAAGAAGAGATTAGAGCAGGCTTCTAAGCTTACCTTTGAGATGGACGAGAGACTCGAAAAGCTCGAGGCAGACATCGAAAAGGGTAAGGAAATGTCAGAGGTATATGACCTTGCCAGATTCCACCATGATGTAATTTTTGCTGATATGAATGAGCTTCGTGAGGTAGTAGATGAGCTTGAGACAGTTGTACCAAGCGATATCTGGCCTTATCCAACATATGGCGAGATTCTTTATTCGGTTAAGTAAAAAGGCAATTGAATTATAAAAATTGATTACATTGTACAAAGGCGTACAGTTAGAGCAAATAGCTTTGACTGTGCGCTTTTTTATATAAAATCAAACCCCAAGGAGGAAAGTATTATGGAAGAGTATTCTAGCATGTTATTTGGCGTGTGGTTCCTTATTGGAGCTGCATTAGTATTCTGGATGCAGGCCGGATTTGCAATGGTTGAGGCAGGTTTTACCAGAGCAAAAAATACAGGTAATATCATTATGAAAAACCTTATGGATTTTTGTATTGGTACTGTAATGTTTGTAATTTTAGGCTTTGGTCTCATGTTTGGTGAGGACACCTTGTTTGGTCTTGTTGGTATGCCAACACTCGGTATTTTTACAGATTATGCAAACTTTGATTGGAGCAATTTTGTATTTAACCTTGTGTTCTGTGCAACAACTGCAACAATCGTCAGCGGTGCTATGGCAGAGCGTACAAAGTTCATTAGCTACTGCATCTATTCAGGTGTTATCTCACTTGTTATTTACCCAATCGAGGCTCACTGGATTTGGGGCGGCGGTTGGTTAGCTCAGATCGGTTTCCACGATTTCGCAGGCAGCTGTGCTATTCACATGGTTGGTGGTATTTGTGCACTTATCGGTGCAAAAATCCTTGGACCACGTATTGGAAAGTTTGCTCATGACAGCAAGGGAAAGATTACAAAAGTAAATGCATTCCCAGGTCACAACATTGCTTTAGGTGCTCTTGGTGTATTCATCCTTTGGCTTGGTTGGTACGGTTTCAACGGTGCAGCAGCTACATCCCTTGAGCAGTTAGCTTCTATCTTTGTAACAACTACAATTGCTCCAGCAGTTGCAACATGTACAACAATGACATACACATGGATCAAGTTTGGAAAGCCAGATGTTTCTATGTCATTAAATGCTTCATTAGCTGGTCTTGTAGCTATTACAGCCCCATGCGACGTTACAGATGCACTCGGTGCAATCATTATTGGTATTGTTTCAGGTTTCTTAGTAGTATTTGGCGTATGGCTTCTTGACTACAAGCTTCGCGTTGATGATCCTGTAGGTGCAGTTGCTGTACATATGATGAATGGTATCTGGGGAACAATTGCAGTAGGTCTTTTCGCAACTCCTACAGCTCCTTCAAGTGAGCTTACAGGTCTTTTCTACGGTGGCGGCTTCAAGCTTCTTGGAATCCAGTTAATTGGTATTATATCAGTAGCCGCTTGGGCAGCAGTTACTATTACAATCACATTCTCAGCAATCAAGGCAACAATCGGTCTTCGCGCATCAGCAGAGGAAGAAATCGTAGGTCTTGATAGAACAGAGCACGGTCTTCCATCAGCATACTCAGGATTCAACATGATCGAGGATGACTTCGATACAGATGATCTTGATGATGAGACAGCAACACTTATTTCTGAGACTCTTGAGTCTGCAGGTCTTGCAACAATGGAAGAGGCAGTAGAGGTAGAATATGCTCCATCACAGATTACAGCAGCTGGCAAACCTCGTATGACAAAGGTAGAAATCCTTTGCAAGGAGCGTAATCTTGAGAAGCTCAAGAATGCTCTTATGAAGCTTGGTATTACAGGTATGACTGTATCCCACGTAATGGGATGTGGCATACAGAAGGGTGCACCTGAGTATTACAGAGGCGTAGCCGTAGAGCCAGCATTACTTCCTAAGATTAGAGTGGACGTAGTTGTTTGCAAGGTTCCTGTACAGCAGGTAATCGATACAGCTAAGAAGGTTCTTTACACAGGTCATATCGGCGATGGCAAGATCTTCGTATATGACGTAGAGCAGGTTGTAAAGATTCGTACAGGCGAGGAAGATTTCGCAGCTCTTCAGGACGTTGAATAATCAAATTCTCTATATATA
>JAILKL010000035.1 GCA_024693775.1 Pseudobutyrivibrio sp. | reverse complement strand
TGTTATTAGTGTCTGCTCTTTGTACGAACAGTCCTGCTAGAATTGTAAAACCGTTAGACGAACACCCATTATTAAACATACGCGATTGCCCATTTAGATAATCAAAATTCTGGGAAAGTTTATGAGCAGGCGTTTAGGGCCGGCGTTTTAAAGAAAACAATATACAACACTAAAAAAGGCCCCTGGGCCTGATAAGTGGGGCCGGGGCCTGAATGATTTGTGTGAATCGTACCTTTATTAGAGCTGTTCGCCGTTTACGAAGAGAAGGTCGTCTGGGTCGATTGGGACACAGAGGCATTTTTTGCCGTCCACGAAGGCTGTAGTTACTGTGGCAGCCTTTTCCTCTGGAACCTTTACCACTACGTTGGCTACCTTGCCGTCTTCGGTGACGCCGCTGACTTCTTTGAGTTGTTTGGTGAGGTCTACGACACGTTCCTTGAGGACGTTCTTTTCGAGACGGATTTCATTGTTTTTGAGGGCCTTTTCGTCGAGGATTTCTTCGGCAAGTGGCAGGGATTCTTCAAAGTAGTTTTCGAAGTTCTTCTGGATTTTCTCGACTTTTGTTTCTGAGAGGCCTGAGTCTGTGAGGATGTTTGCTACGTCCTCAGCTTCGAGGATGATTGGCTCGTCCTGACCAAGTCGCTCAGTTTCAACTGTGATGAAGTCTGAAAGGTTTTGCTGAATGTCTAGCTTTGTCTCAAGGACTTCTTCTGTTTCCTCACCGAGAGCCTGTGAAAGCATGTTGTTGAATGCGTTCTTTTTTTGAGTTGTAGTTTTCTTGGTGCCGCATCCGATGCAGTTTTCCCAGAATTCTACGTGTGGCTCCTTTGTGTTTTTGGTGTAGGCAAGACATGCATGTAAATCAGTGGTACGCTCTGTAAAGGCTGGGAATGTAAAGGCTGTGTCTACAGGTCCTACTACCCAGTCACGGTCGCGGGCACCGATACGATTTTCCTGCTCTCTGTAGCCAAGGGCTGCCTTTGAAAGTGATACTGGGCAGATGGCACAGATGATGTAGTCGTATACCTCCTCTGAATCATCTAGAGCGAGATCATCTGAGGTTTTCATTGGAATATCGTAGGTGTCGTGGAAGAGTACAATAAGAAAGTTTCCTACATAATCGTATGATTCGATGATGCGGTTGTAGTACTCAATAAGGAGCTTTTCGTCGAGGAGACGAGTCTCACGAAGTCTCATGAGTAGGTCGTGACCGCTGCCTTCGATTTCATTTTCTGGGTCAAATGGAAGCTCTAGAAGATTGTTTCCAACTGTTCCTGATAGGGATTTGTTGGCAATGTCTAAGAACTTGTGGAATTCCTCATCCTCAAGGTTGAGAAATGTTTCGTTGAATGTAAGAATGATGTTTTTTTCGGCGTCTACGTAGCAGCCGACCATTTTATCAAAGTTACAAGAATCCTTCTTGAAACGTCTTTTTATTTCGTTTACTTCTTTTTTATTCATAACGTTTTCTCCTAAAAAATTTGTGTTGCGATACTTATTATAAAGTTCATAAAATTTGTTAGCAACATCAATTTGTGACTTAATGTGGATATATTTGCTTGACTTTATTGTGGTAAATATTTATACTTCTAACAAGTAAAAAAGGAGAAAGTTGATGACATATTCCGTAATTCTCAACAATAACATCAATAATAACAATAATAATTCCGTGAATAATAATCAGGGAATTAATTTTGATGTGTTTGATGAGATTTAGAAAGTCATGATGTCCTATAGATGATACTGAGCCTCATCAAGCGCGAGCTGATGAGGCTTTTTTAAATGGGAAACTATCTTTCTCTTTTACACACTAAAGCGTTGTGTTATACTAAATAATCGAGTGGCCACAGGCCAAATTAAAAGTTAGGAGAAAAAAAGATGAGCGTTAAAACCACAGACGTAAGAACACTGCAGAGAAATTATAATGATTTCGGAAATCAGGAAGTTACAGTATCTGGATGGGTTCGCAATATGCGTGATTCTAAGACATTCGGATTCTTAGTGCTTTCTGACGGAACATTCTTCAATCCAATACAGGTAGTATTTAATCAGGATAATATTGATAATTTCGACGAGGTTAGACATCTTAATGTGGGCGCCGCTGTATATGTAACAGGTATTGTTACCCTTACACCAGACGCAAAGCAGCCTTTTGAGATTCAGGCTACAAAGGTAGTAGTTGAGGGAACATCTACACCTGATTATCCTATTCAGCCAAAGAGACATACAATGGAATATCTTCGTACACAGACACATCTTCGTCCACGTACAAACACATTCCAGGCAGTATTTAGAGTTCGTTCTCTTTGCGCATACGCTATACATAAATTCTTCCAGGAGCGTGATTTCGTTTATGTACATACTCCACTTATCACAGGTAGTGATGCAGAGGGTGCAGGCGAGATGTTCCAGGTTACTACATTAGACCTCAACAACATTCCAAAGACAGAGGATGGAAAGGTTGATTTTTCACAGGACTTCTTTGGACATTCTACAAACCTTACAGTTTCAGGTCAGTTAAATGGCGAGACATATGCACAGGCATTCAAGAACATTTACACATTTGGACCTACATTCAGAGCAGAAAACTCTAACACAACTCGTCATGCAGCTGAGTTCTGGATGATCGAGCCAGAGATTTCATTCGCAGATCTTGAGGATGATATGATGCTTGCAGAGGATATGCTTAAATATGTTATCAACTACGTACTTGAGCATGCACCAGAGGAGATGGAGTTCTTCAATAGCTTCATCGACAAGGGACTTCTTGATAGATTACATCACGTTGCTTCATCTGACTTTGGCCGCATCACATACACAGATGCAGTAGCAGAGCTTGAAAAGCACAATGATGAGTTTGATTACAAGGTATCATGGGGCTGTGATTTACAGACAGAGCATGAGAGATATCTTACAGAGAAGATTTTTGGAAAGCCTGTATTTGTAACAGATTATCCAAAGGAAATCAAGGCATTCTACATGAAATTAAACGATGACGGAAAGACAGTTGCAGCTATGGACTGCCTCGTTCCAGGTATCGGAGAGATTATCGGTGGTTCTCAGCGTGAGGATGATTATGATGTTCTTCTCAACAGAATGAAGGAATGTGGACTTAAGGAAGAAGATTACGGATTCTACCTTGATCTTCGTAAATACGGTAGCAGCCGTCATGCTGGATTCGGTCTTGGATTTGAGCGTTGCGTTATGTACCTTACAGGTATGGGCAATATCCGTGACGTACTTCCATTCCCTAGAACAGTTGGAAACTGCGATCTATAAAATAAATCACTTGTAACCGTTAACAAAATAAAACTAAATTAGTAGGCAATTTTGAGCTAATTTATTTCTTAGCAAAAAGTATTCACCCAGAGTGGATCCACTAGGAGAAAATATGAGTAAAATGTATATTCCAGATGGATACAAATCCCCCCTCTCTTTAAAAGAAACACAAATTGCAATAAAAAAAGTAAAGGATTTCTTTCAGGCACAGCTTACAGCAGAGTTAAATTTACATCGTGTTACTGCACCACTTTTTGTAGCTCCTGAATCAGGTCTAAATGATAATCTTAACGGTGTTGAGCGTCCAGTTTCATTTGGCGTATTAGAGCAGAATGATAAAGAAGTTGAGGTGGTTCATTCCCTTGCAAAATGGAAGAGAATGGCACTTGGAAGATATGGATTTGACGTGGGCGAGGGCCTTTACACAGATATGAATGCCATTCGTCGTGACGAAGAAACTGATAATATTCATTCGATTTATGTTGACCAATGGGACTGGGAGTGTATAATAGATAAGTCCGGCCGTACAGAAGAGACTCTTAAAAAATATGTTAAGAGTGTATATGCAGCTCTTCGTGTTACGGAAAAATATATAGCAAATGCATATGGATATGTTAAATGCATTCTTCCAGAAGAAATTACATTTATCACAACTCAGGAGTTGGAAGATAGATGGCCAGATCTCACACCAAACCAGCGTGAGTACGAGGCCGCAAAGGAATATGGTGCGATATTCCTTATGAAGATAGGTGATTTGCTTGCTTCTGGAGAAAAGCATGATGGTCGTGCTCCTGATTATGATGATTGGCAGTTAAACGGTGACATTATTGTTTACTATCCAGTAGATGATATTTCACTTGAGCTTTCATCAATGGGAATCAGAGTAGATGAGGATAGCTTGCGCAGCCAATTAGAGAAGGCTGGCTGCATGGATAGAGCAGAGCTCCCATTCCAAAAGGCTGTCTTAGAAAAGAAACTACCTTACACAATCGGTGGAGGTATTGGTCAGAGCCGTATATGTATGTTCTTCCTTAGAAAATGCCATATCGGTGAGGTCCAGTGTTCTTTCTGGCCAGAAGAGGATGTCCAGTATGCTAGTGAAAAGGGTGTTATTATTTTATAGCATTTAGCTTACTTATATTAATAGTATTCTAATTAGCCCTGTAATGGGGCTAATTTATTGTCTAGAAATATTTGCTTGAAGCGAGTAACAAAAAAAATATAGTGGTTGTTCTTTACTTTAAAACTTTACTGTGCTAAACTACTATTATATTAAACAGACAAATATAGGGTATTTGTACGTCAGAGACGCACGGGTGCCCGATTATTTGCGTAAAGAAACATTTTGTTACTGGAAACAACGGGCGGGTTAATTTTTTGAGTATTAGTAGGAGTAAATTTTAGATGAATAAGAAACTTGAAACAGCAGAAATGGATGAGCTTCTTAGAGCTATTCTTAGCCTAGAGACGGTAGAAGAAGCATATGAATTTTTCGAAGATTTATGTACTGTTAATGAGATGGTCGCAATGAAGCAGCGATTTGAGGTTGCCAAGATGCTTCGTGAGGAGCGTACTTATCAGGATATCGCTGATGAGACAGGTGCTAGTTCCGCAACTATCAGCCGAGTAAATCGTGCACTTAATTATGGTAATGATGGTTACGACATGGTTCTCAATCGTATTAGCAAATAATTAAAAAGACTAAAATAATATTATTATTTAATGTAAAACCAGGTCTAGTACCTGGTTTTTTATTTTTTTTCTAAAAAGACATTTGTCTTCGTGACGCGTACACATCCAAATTGTACTATTTTTCATCAAGAATTCTAATAACTTTTATCCACAGGTTCTAAGTGCTGATGGACACTAGCATCCTATAAAATCACTGTTTTCACCACTTTATAGATAGTTTTTAAAAAAATACACAAATGTATGCCTGAGACGCACACCTAAAACAAGCTAGAAACTTAGCTATTTTTCCGATTATGCTATTTTTTTAACAGTTTGCGATTGCCTATTAGGACATGGGAAATCTTATGTTAAAGTGTTTCTATGAAATAGTAGTGGTGACTTACTAGGTATTAGGAGATAAGTATGTTGAAATTAGATTTTAATCAGGGTTGGAAATATAGAAGGATGGACGTAGATGAAAATTTCACGGAAGTGAATTTGCCACATGATGCCATGCTTTGCGAGCCAAGAGCTGAGGAAAATCCTGGTATTCATAATATAGGTTATTTTGAGGGACATAATTACGAATATATAAAGAAGTTTACAATAGATGAAAAGCTTTCAGATAAAAAGCTCACACTTGAGTTTGAGGGTGTTTATCATAATGCTGAGGTTTATCTAAACGGAAAGCTGGTGGCAGAAAGACCATATGGATACACAAACTTTTATGTTCCGATGCAGGAGCTTAGAGTAGGTGAAGAGAACACCATAAAGGTGGTGGCTCACAATGCAGATCAGCCTAACAGCAGATGGTATACAGGATCTGGTATTTACAGACCGGTATGGCTATATGCACAGAATGAAAATCATATCAAGATTAATGGTGTAAAGATTCTCACTCAAGCTGTTACAAATGTAAATGAGGAAGGCAGTGAGGGAGATGCCACTTTAGCATTATCAGTGGAGACTGTTGGGAATGGTCATATTAGATATGAAATAATAGATGAAGATAATGCTGTTGTAATGGCCGAAAAAATGGCAAATAGCCGTGCAACAATAAATATGGCACATTCTATGCTGTGGGATGAGAATCATCCTTATTTGTACAAAATTCGCGTATATTTCGGGGATGATATGCAGGAAATCTCATTTGGTGTGCGTACATTAAAATGGGATAGAGATAATGGCATTCAGATTAATGGAAAAAGAGTCATTTTAAAGGGTGCTTGCATTCATTCTGATAATCAGCTTTTGGGCGCAGTTACAGATATAGATGCCGAGATGCGTAGAGTGCGTATTTTAAAGGAAAACGGATATAATGCAATTCGTTCTGCCCACAATCCTTGCTCTAAATATTTGTTGGAGGCATGCGATAAACTGGGAATGTATATGATGGATGAATATGTGGACATGTGGTACATTCACAAGACCAGATATGACTATGCTTCATACATGCCAGATTGGTACGAGAGAGATCTTTTTGATATGGTGCAAAAGGATTACAATCATCCTTCAGTTGTAATGTATTCTACAGGCAATGAGGTGGCAGAGACAGGTCAGGCTAGAGGCATAGATCTAACAAAGGCAATGACAGAATATCTTCATTCTCTAGATGATAGTCGTCCTGTCAGCTGTGGAGTGAACATTTTCTTCAATCTTTTATTTGCTATGGGATTTGGAATCTATAGCGATGAAAAGGCAGAAAAGGAAGCAAAGCAGCCTGCAAAAAAGAAAAAGGCTGTAGGTAGTGAATTCTATAATCAGTTGGCTGGAATATTTGGGGATAAATCCATGAAGATTGGAGCTACTTTGCATGGATGCGATGTAAAGACTAGAGACGCCTATGCCAACATGGATATTGCAGGCTACAATTATGGAATTTTACGTTACAAAAAAGATTTAAAAAAATATCCAAATAGATTGATTCTAGGATCGGAAACCTTCTGCAAGGATGCTTATAAATTCTATGAGTTTGCCAAGAAAAATCCTGGTGTTGTAGGAGATTTTGTTTGGGCCGGAATGGATTATTTAGGAGAAGCAGGAATAGGTTCTTGGGAGTATGAGGATTACGCTCCAAAGGATGCCGATAAGGCAGGCTGGCTTTCAGCAGGAAGCGGTAGAATTGATTTGGCAGGAAATCCACTGGGAGAGGCTTACTATACACGAGTAGCCTTTGAACAGGAAAAGGGACCAATCCTTGCAGTTACACCTGTTTATCAGACTGGCACTCATTCACCATCAGCCTGGAAAATGTCAGATGCCATTCGTAGCTGGTCTTATAGAGGCTGTGAAGGCTACAAGGCAAAGGTAGAGGTATATGCCAGAGCAGCAGCTGTAGAATTGTTTTTAAACGGAGAAAGTCTTGGTAAAAAGACTTCAAAGGACTGTATTTTCAAATTCCAGATAAAATACTATTCAGGCGAGCTTACTGCTGTTTCTTATGACAAAGGTGGAAAGGAAATCGGCAGGGATTCATTGATTACTGCAGAGGCAGATACTGAGGTTCGTATTCGCCCAGAGAAAAAGATTGTAGAGCCTGGACATTTAGCTTATATCAATATCCAGCTTACAGATTACTTTGGCACATGGAAGCCTATGGAAAAGAGAAATATTAAAGTAACTGTGGAGAACGGAAAATTGGAGGCACTGGGAAATGCATGCCCATACAATCCACAGGGATTTTTAAATAATATAACCAGCACATATTATGGTAATGCTCTTGCCATTGTGCGAGCTGGCAAGGAAGGCACAGTAAAGATTATTGTAGAATCTAACGGAGAAAAGTATACAAAGGAAATTATGGTGCAGTAGTATGTTTGAGATTTCAAAGTTTACAGTAGAAAATTTAAATAAGGGGTGCGTCACAGATGTGGAGTCACCTAGGTTTGCTTGGAGTGTTAAAACCGATATTTCAAAAACCACAGTTGTGGATGCGCATATATCTGTAAATGGATGGAGTATTCATACCAAGGAGCAGGTGGGGATAGAATATGCTGGAAAAAAGCTTTCTCCATTTACTAAATACACTGCTACATTAGAGGTAAAGGATAATCATGGCAATCTTGCAACAGCAAGCCTTGAATTTGAAACAGGTCTACTGGGAACAGATTGGTATGCACAGTGGATAACCTGCAATGATTATGTTTTTAAAGAGGAAAAGGTTTCCCCTATTCCTATGGTTTTCAAAAAGGAGTTTAAGGCCAATAAAAAGATTTCCAGTGCTAAAATTTATGCGACAGCAATTGGAGTATATAGACTTGATTTAAATGGAAAAAAGGTGGGAGAGGATTACTTTACACCTGGATTTACTTCCTATAAAAGCAACCTTCAATACCAGACCTACGATATTACAGAATACCTACAAAATGAGAATACATTGATTGCCACAGTAGGTGGTGGATGGGCTGTAGGTACTTTTGTATTTACCAGAAAAAATAGAATAACTGCAGACAGACAGGCGCTTCTTGCCATGATACATATCGTATATACGGATGGATCAAGGGAAATCATAGGTACAGATGGCAGCTGGATGGTTTCCATGGATGGTCCTATAAGACGTTCTGATATATATGATGGAGAAAAATATGACGCTAGAATTACAGTGGACAATATTGCCTATAAAAATGCAGTAGTAGAAAATGTAAAAATTACACCAAATATAGAGGCAAGCTACGGCGTGCCAGTGAGAGCTCATGAGGAATTTACACCGGTCAAGGTAAGCCATGTGGGCGAAGAAATCGTTTATGATTTCGGTCAGAATTTTGCTGGAATTGTTTTTATCGAAATAGATGGAAAAGAAAACCAAGAGATTTTGATAAAGCATGCAGAAATCCTACATGAAGATGGAAGCCTCCATACAGAATTTTTAAGAACTGCCAAAGCACAAATAAAATATACCTGTAGAGAAGGTCATCAGGTATATTCCCCATCCTTTACATATATGGGATTTCGTTATGTCAGCGTAAATGGCATAGAGGAGGATAAGATAAAAATTGTTGCAAAGGCATTATACTCTGATGTTAAGGAAATAGGAGAGTTTAGCTGCTCTAACGAAATGATTAACCGTCTTCAGGAAAATATAAAATGGGGAGCCAAATCAAATTTTGTTGAGATTCCAACAGACTGTCCTCAAAGAGATGAGAGAATGGGCTGGACTGGTGATATTGCACTATTTGCATCAACAGCCTGCTACAATTTTGACATCTATAGATTTATTACAAAATGGCTGAAAGATATGCGTGATGAACAGCTGCCTACAGGCGGTATACCAAATACTATCCCAGCTCAGGGATATGGTTTTCCAGCTACTATGCCAACAATGGCTATTGATTTCTGGGGTGATGCGTCAGTATTGGTGCCATGGGCTGTATATCAAGCAACAGGGGATGTCAGTGTTCTAAAAGAAAACTATGAGATGATGAAAAAGTATGTGAATGCCTGCAAATTCTGGGCAGGACTTTTCAGCGTAGGAAAGCACAGATATTTATGGCATACATTATCTACTCTTCATTTTGGAGACTGGGTAGCACCAGATGTTTCACAGATGAGTCAGTGGCAAAAGCGCAGCAAATGGACAGCCACAGCCAGCCTTGCCAATACATCGCATATCTTATCTGAAATCGCAGGGATTCTTAATGAGTTTGAGGACGAGAACTATTATAAAAAAATATTTGAGCGAACCAGTGATGCCTACGTAAGTCTTTTGACTGATGGCAATGGAAAGCTGCTAGAGGAATTTCAGACAGCCTATGTTCTTCCAATTCATTTCAATATGTTTGACGAAAAGACAAAAAGGCTTGCAGCAGCGAATTTGGCAAAGCTTGTAAAAGAGAATGATTACAAGATTGGCACAGGATTCCCAGGTACACCATACATCCTATTTGCCCTAGCAGACAATGGACAGGAAGAAACAGCCTTTAAAATGTTACTTAACACAAAATGTCCATCATGGCTATATGAGGTAAAGATGGGAGCAACCACTATTTGGGAGCGCTGGGATGGATTGGATGAAAATGGAAACTGTCCTATAGGAGATGATGGCACAGATACCATGATTTCATATAATCACTATGCATCTGGTGCAGTGGGAGATTTTCTTTACAAGAGAGTGCTTGGCATAGAGCCTGTTGAGGCTGGCTACAAGAGCTTTAGAATTAAGCCTCTTGTGAATAAGGAGTTGAATAGTGCAAAGGGAAAAATCAATACACCATATGGTGAGATTGCAGCAGAATGGATGCTAGAAGAGAATAGATTTACAATCAAAGTAGACATTCCAGTGGGCACTACCTGTGAATTGATTTTACCTAATGGCGATACTAGTGAATTAATGAATGGATTCTACGATTTTTCTGTGGAAATCTAGTTGTTTGGCAATTTGCCCACATTAAATTCATTTGGTAAAATGAGGCAGACGGAGGTAATGATAAATGCTTCAAGTAGCCGTTGTGGATGATGATGCAACCTATCGCAAAGAAATAGTTGCGATGCTTGCAAAATATGAAAAAGAATATGGCGAAAGTTTTAATATAACTGAGTATACAGATGGCGATGAGTTAGTTGAAAACTATAATTCTGATTATGACATTATCCTTTTGGATGTTGAGATGCAGTTTATGGATGGAATGACTGCAGCAGAGCATATTAGAGAGATTGATCCAGATGTTATTTTGGTATTCATCACAAATATGCCTCAGTATGCTATCAAAGGATACAGGGTTGATGCTTTGGATTACATTCTAAAGCCCATTGCCTATTACCCTTTTTCGCAGACTATTAAAAGGGCTATAGGACGACGTAGCACTTCTGATAAAAAATATCTTAGATTTAAAATAAAGGGTGGCGAGCAAAAAATCGCCTCTACAGAAATTAGATATATAGAGGTTATTGGCCATGATATGATTATCCATGGAATAAATGGAAATATCATGACAAAGGGCACCATTAAGCAAATGGAGGAGGAGCTAAAGGAAGAATCCTTTTTCCTGTGCAACAAGGGCTTTTTGGTAAACCTGGCTTATGTGGATGCCATTCAAGGTAATGACATAAAAATGGGCGTTGATGTGGTGCAGGTTAGCCGTTCCAAAAAAAAACCATTTATGGATGCGCTGAATAAATATATGAGAACCATGGGGCATTAATATATGAGTGTTGGAATTAGAGATATAGCAGAATTTGGAAATACACCGGGATATTGGTATGCCTTAGCTTATTTTAGTGCAGCAGCTTTGTTCATAAATACAATTCCTAAAAAGGGACGATTTTGGTTGGCTAGGCTAATACCTCTTTGGGTAATATTAGAAGTATTTATGAGCCTGACAGAGGGAAAGAGCGGTATTACATTTATTCTTGTGATGCTTTGCATTATAGGGATTTTATATTTAATGATGCAGGTGACCATAGAGGGTGATTATAGAAAAAAGCTTTATTACACAATTCGATCCTTTATGTTAGGAGAGTTTGTAGCATCCTTTGGATGGCAGATTTTTTATTTTGGAGTTGTAAATAAAAAAATAGGTGATGTAAAGCTTTCTGAGATAGGTACAATGTGCGGAATTTTTGTGCTTGTATTTGTAATATCCTTTTTTGCTGAGGAAAGACACAGAAAATCCAATGTAGACCTTGAGATTAGCAAAAATGCATTGCTCGGAATAATTGTTATGTCCATAGTTACCTATTCCTTCAGCAATCTATCCTATGTGGTATCTAATACACCATTTACCACTATGTACACCTCAGAATTATTTATGATACGAAGCTCGGCAGATTTGATGGGTGTATTGCTATTGTATACAATACATGAGATCATGCAGCAGACGGCAGAGCGAATAGAGGCCGAAACCATTAACAACATGCTACAGCTTCAATACAATCAATATCAAATATCTGAAAAGACAATTGATTTGGTCAATCAAAAATATCACGATTTAAAACATCAGATTAGACTTCTAAAAAGTAATATGGATGTGGGAATCGGAACAGAATACCTAGACCAAATGATGGATGAAATAAAACAATACGAGGCTCAGTTTAAAACAGGTAATCGTATTTTAGATACTATACTTTCAGCAGAAAGTATGAAATGTCAAACAAAGGGAATAGAATTGACCTGTGTGGCAGATGGCACTGCAGTGGATTTTATGGAGCCTATGGATATCAGCGCTTTATTTGGAAATGCGCTTGATAATGCCATTGATGCGGCTGAAAAGATTGGAAATCCAGAGGAACGTTTGATTTATTTAAATGTTGAAAGACAAAAGGGATTCTTGAGAATTCATCTTGAAAATAGATTCACAGGTAAAATCAAATTCAAGCATCATTTACCAATGACCACAAAGGCAGACACAAATATTCATGGGTACGGTGTAAAGAGCATGAAGACCATTTCTGAAAAATATAATGGTGCTATTAGAGCTGAAGCAAAGGATGGTTGGTTCAAGCTATACATACTGATACCTATTCCTTAAGGATACCGATTATGAGAAAAACCTAACAGTTTATGAAGGCTCTGATTAATTCAGGGCCTTTTGTGTTAGCTTAAGGGTAACAAATAATCGAAAAAGGAGTAACGTGATGGAGAATAAGAAAAAGGATATTTGGTCATTGCCATTTCTTAAATCTGCTATTAAAAGCGATGATGTAAAATTAAATGAGATGCTTATTGGTTACTTTATTGGACCCTTTGGTGCCCTTTTAGCTTCAGGTATTTTTACCAGCATGCTTCAGAAATACTTAAATGAAGTTCTTGGATTATCAAATGGATTCCTTACTGTACTTCCATTAGTATCTACAGTATTAATCATAATTGCAAACCTTGTAGTGGGCCAGCTTATTGAAAGAACAAAGGCATTAGCAGGAAAGGCTAGACCTTGGATTTTGCTCTCAGCCCTGACACTTTCAGTGGCATCATTACTTATGTTTATTGTGCCAGCGGAAGGCACAGCAAGAATGGTGTGGATTGCCATAGCTTATAATTTATACTATTCGGTGGCATATCCAATTTATAACACAGCAAACTCAACACTTGTTCCAGTATCTACTAGAAATAGCAAGCAAAGAGGTGCTATTGCATCCTTTACAAATATTGCAGGTCTTGGAGTAATGGGGGCAGGCTCTATGGTGTTCCCAGTGCTTGCTTCTAATTTATTAAAGCAGGATCAGCACAAATGGTTTGTTGTTATGTTGGCAGTGGCTTTACTTACAGCATTTACAATCTTACTTCAGTTTAAATTTACAAGAGAGCGTGTAACTGAAGAAAACTTTAATAAGGATGTATCAAATGAAAATACTGCAAAGTCAGTATCAATTGGCCAGCAGCTAAAGGCAGTTACCTCTGAAAAGTGGTGGTGGATAATTATGATTTTCTATCTACTATTCCAGTGGTCTGGTGCCATTAAAAATGGTTCAATGACTCAGTTTTGCGAGTGGGTTTTAAACCTTGATTTAGTTGGAAACGATTGGGGTATTGCCCAGACAATTCTTTCTATTGCAGGTGCTGTTCCAATGGCAGTTGCAGCGGTATTTGTGGTACCTCTTGCAAATAAGTACGGAAAAGCAAAGGTTACATTAGTAGGAATCCTATTTGGTGCTGCAGGTGGTGTGTTAGCCGGATTATTTAGCAACAACATTGTTATGGTAGGAATCGGTGTTGCACTAAAATGCTTGGGTTCATCACCAGCATGCTATATGATTTTAGCTATGCTTGCCGATGTTATTGATCATATTGAATATAAGTCAGGTATTCGTACAGATGGACTTACAATGTCGATTTATTCTTCATTAATGGTAGCCGCTTCACCAATCGGTACAGCCATTATGAATGCGTTACTTACAGCAGGTGGATTTAATCCATCCTTAGAGTTTGGAGCAGCTATGCAGTCTGCTTCAGCACAGAGTGCACTTACCACATCATACATTTGGATCGAGACAATAGCATATGCATTATGTGGTATTTTAATCTTCTTCTTTAACGTAGAGAAAAACCTTTCAAAAGAGCAGGAAGAAATCAAGAAAAGAAAGGGTATTTCTTAAAAAACCGATTATGCTCAAAACTGTGCAGTTCGCGTTAATCATGAAAAATTAGAAATATACTTGATAAGATATTCTCATAAAGGGAGACGCTCCCAGGATATAGTATAGGAGGGATTTTATGAGAACTAAAAAAATGGTTCCAGTTATGCGAGGCGTTTCAGCTTGCGCTGCATCACTTTTGGTGCTTTCAAGCTTTGGCGCAAGTGTAGCAAATACTTATCGCAAAAATTTAGATGATGTATTTGGAACAACTAGTTATGTAACATCAACAGATGCTGATTCAGCCAGATTTGTTTCAGATTATGAAACAGTAGAAGATATGGCTGCAGCAGCAAAGGATATTTCTGTTCGTGAAGGCCAAGAAGGTACTGTAATCATGAAAAATGATAACAACGTACTTCCTTTAGCTGACACAAATCAAGTAGCATTATTTGGTCTTGCAGCGTATGCACCTTACCCATATAATGCCGGGGATTTCAAAGGCGGAAATGATGATGCAGTTGATTTAGTACAGGCTCTTGAGGATGAAGGTCTTACAATTAATTCAACAATCAAGGATTTCTATGTAAATGATCTTCTAAACAAGCATGAGATTGTAACACAGAATCAATGGACAGGAGCTGATGAAACTTCTATAGGATTTGATTATATTTACAACACAACAGTTGGAGATATGACAGATTTTGCTATTACTGAGGTTCCAGCCAGTGAGTTTGAAAATTTGGGGTTAGAAAGCGATTGGAAAACAAAGGTAGATAAGGATAATACAGTAGGTATTTGTGTATTTGCTAGAGCAGGTGGAGAGTCAAATACCTACGGTACAGATACAGCGGTAAATTACGCTGGAGAGGCTACAGGAGAAGATCCTCTTAAGCTATCAGAAGATGAGCTTTCTGTTATTGATGCAGCAAAGGAAACATGTTCTAAGGTTATTGTTTTGCTTAATACAGGTAATGCAATGATGATTTCGGATATTGCCGAGGGTGGCGCACATGAGGTAGATGGTATTGCTTACATTGGATGTATAAATGATTATCAGTGTATTGGTATTGCAGATGTTCTTACAGGTAAAGTAAATGCAACAGGTGCACTTACAGAGACCTATGTAACAGACAATAGATCTATCCCAGCAGTTCAAAACTTTGGTGGAGATTATTATGCAGATGCAGAAACTCTCGCAGCAAATGCCGAAAACGGATATGATCCAAGATATCCAAAGACAGAGATTTCAAATGAAAGCTCTGCCAGCTCATTTGGTGGAGGCAGCCCTACATACAGCGCGGGCGAATATATTGTAGAGGCAGAAGGAATCTATGTTGGATACAAATATTACGAGACAAGATATTTTGATTCTATTGTAAATCCTTCTTATAATGCAGCTTCTGCTGTAGGTGCTACTCAGTCAGATTCTTGGAATTATGATTCAGAAGTAGTTTATGACTTTGGTCACGGCCTTTCTTATCTTGATTATGAGCAGAATATCAAGAGTATTGAGGTAGAGGACAAGGTAGATGGAAAAGTAAAGGCTGTTATCGAAGTAAAGAATAACAGTGATCAGGATGGTACTTTCTTAGCACAGCTTTATGTATCACAGCCTTACACAGACTATGATAGAAAAAATGATGTTGAGAAGTCTGCAGTAATGTTCTTAAATTCAGCAAAGGTATTTGTTGAAGCAGGACAGACTGCTGATGTAGAAGTAGAGGTACTTACAAAGTATCTTTCAAGCTATGATTATAAAAATGCAAAGACTTATATCCTAGATGATGGAGATTATTACTTTACAGCTGCAGCAGGTTCACATGCAGCTACAAATAATGTTCTTGCAGCTAAGGGAAAGACTACAGCAGACGGAATGGATGCAGAGGCTGAGGGTACAGCTAGTGTATGGAATAAGTCAGAATTTGACAGCACTACATTCTCAATTGAAAATGATGTGCCAGTAACAAATGTGGCAGATGATGCAGATTTAAATTACTGGACAGGGGAAGATACAGTTACATATCTTTCACGACAGGATTGGGAAGGAACATATCCTATTAATTACAATAAGGATGTGGAAATCACAATTGCTGATAGTGATAAGGCAGAGCAATGGATTAAGCTATTAAAAGGACAGGTATATGACATTGCAACAGATGACCCAGCAACAGAAGGCGAGGACAAGGGTCTTAGATTTGATTCAGAAAGCATTGGCTACGAGCAGCTTGAAAATGTAAATGATGATTATTGGAACGAGCTTGTTTCTCAGATCTCTATTGACGAAGCAATCGGTGCAGTAATCCACGGTGGTAGCCAGTCAGATACAATTACAAATGTTGACAACCCTATAGTTTTACAGAACGAGGGTGTATGTGGTATCAACGTTCCATATACAGACGAGGAAACAGGAAAGACATATCATTTTAATGTTAGCTCACAGACTCTACTTGGATCTTCATTCAATCCTGATTTAGCCTATGAGTGGGGCCTTGTAGAAGGAAACAGCTGCCTTTGGGTAGAGAGATATCAGTTATGGGGTACAGGACTTACATTAAAGCGTACACCATACAACGGTAGAAATTATGAGTACATTTCAGAGGATCCAATGCTTACTAATAAAATTGGTTATGGCATTGTATTAGGATGTACTGAAAAGGGTATTATTAACGGACCTAAGCATTTAGGCTTCAATGATCAGGAGCACAATAGAAACGGTATTTCTGTATACATGACAGAGCAGAAGTTTAGAGAGACTGATTTAAGAGGCTTCCAGGGTGCCTTAGAAGAAGCTAAGGGACTTGGCATTATGATTGCCTTTAACAGAATTGGACCTACAAATGCCAGCGCATATGAGGCATTAAATACAGAAATTTTACGTAAAGAGTGGGCTTACACAGGTATCATTTCAACAGATATGATGAACAACATGTACTATTTCTCTCCAGAGGGTAGCATCATGGCAGGTATTACAGAAATGGCTGATTTCGCCACAAATGATAATCATATCAACTTGGGTGATGGTGGTGTTGATGGAGTATGGCCTTACATTTCAGAAAAGACAGTTAAAAACGATTCGGCTTTAGTAGAAAAGGCAAGAGAGAATCTTAAATATCAGTTATACACATTTGCAAATAGTGCAATTATGAACTTATCCACAGAAAAGGTTGACGTTTGGTGGGATGTTCTTCTAAATACAATTAAGCTTGTTAGCACAATTGTATTAGTTCTAGGTGTTGCTGGATATGTAACATGCTCTATTGTTGCTATTCGTAGAAAGGAGGAAATGTAGATTATGTCTTTTATTAAGAAACAGTCTATTGGAATTTGGATGGAAGCTGCTACATTACTTCTAGGTATTATCTCCTTTATTGTATATTCAGTTAATATTGCAGGTGCAGGATATTTCCATGGAGCTAGAGTAGATATGGCAGTTAGATGCGGTGTTATTGGATTAATCCTTAGCGCTGTTAGTATAGTGTTAGCAGAAATACCTTTAGAAGGAATTGCTTCAAAGCTAGTGATTATGCTTAGTGATTGCGTAAGAATTGCTGTTCCGGCACTTTTCATTGCAGCTACACTTTATATTGTATCAGCCAGAGTTGAGGGCTTTGCGTTTATATACTTCTCAAATGAAGAGGTATTACAGGAGGTTCAAACTGCAGCAAATCTTTCTTCAGCACATGGCGCAATTGCAAATATCATTATTTTAGGTGCAACAGCATTAATAGGAATTATTGGTGCTTTTTTCACCACGAAAAAGAAAAATGTGTTGTAATGCCTAGAAAAATGGGCATTTGTGTAATAATACGCTGTTGATATGTTGATAACTCTGTGGATAACCATTATAAAAGATGAAATTTTTATAATTTTAAATAAATTATAATGTTGATTAGTAAATTCCGTTAATTGTATAGACCAACAGCGTATAGCTATTAAATGTAAATCAAATATGTTAAAATGTGAGATGTGGTTTCTAAAACCACATCTCATTTATTTTTAGAGAGGAATATAAATATGGACAATACAAGAAGTAGATTGAATGAAATATTACATGAATTGGCTGAGATTGATTATGTTCATCCAGAGGATATTCCTAATATAGATTTATATATGGACCAGGTGCTCACCTTCTTGGATCAGGAGCTTGGTACAGTGCGCGAGGCCACTGAGGACAAGGCAATGACAAAGACAATGATTAATAACTATACAAAGAATCAGATATTGCCTCCACCTGAGAAAAAGAAATATTCTAGAGATCATATGCTCAATTTGGTTTTTATTTATTATCTTAAAAACTTTTTATCTATGAAGGATATTAAAAGCATTTTAGACCCTATTAATGAGCGCTACTTTGGTGGCGGAGAAGAGGGCCTGGGATTTTATGATATTTATAACAGCATGGTAGGCTACGAAAAAAACGTAGCAAAGGACGTAACAAAGGATATCATTAGAAAATACAATATCAGTCGTGATGCCTTTATGGATCAGGATGAGGAAAGTCGAAAGGTTCTTCAGGAGTTTACATTCGTATGTGAGCTGGCCTTTGATGTGTTTGTAAAAAAGATGATGATAGAACAGTTTATTGCTGCTCGTTGTGATGATTCTGAAGAGCAAAATAGTTCTGAAGAAAAGCCAAAGCAATAGTTAGTAATTTATGGCTATAACATATTTGATATGTTAAAATAAGTCAGAACAAATTTTCGAGAGGTTTTTGTAATGGATTTAAGTATGTTAAACGATAGGCAACGAGAGGGTGTAGAGACCATAGATGGTCCAGTGCTTATATTGGCTGGTGCCGGTTCTGGAAAGACCAGGGTTCTTACACATCGCGTTGCTTATTTAATTGAAAAGGGTGTTATGCCATACAATATCATGGCCATCACCTTCACAAATAAAGCTGCTCGTGAAATGAGGGAGCGTATCGACAACATAGTTGGTTTTGGTTCGGATGGAGTTTGGGTAGCCACATTCCACGCTAGCTGCGTGCGTATTCTACGTCGCTTTGGAGAGCGTATTGGCTACAGCAGCAATTTCACCATATACGATACAGACGATTGCAAAACCCTCATGAAGGACGTGTGCAAATATCTACAGATTGATACAAAGCAGTTCAAGGAGCGTACATTTTTAAATGTCATTTCAGATGCTAAAAACAAGCTCATTGGACCAGAGGAATTCACCAACAGAGCCATGGGAGATTACAATGTTACCCGTCAGGCATCTGTGTATAGAGAGTATCAGTCCAGACTTCGCAAAAATAATGCCATGGATTTTGATGACCTTATCATGAAGACTGTAGAGCTTCTAAAGGTAGATGCAGAGGTCAGAGCTTATTACAACGACAAGTTCAAATACATCATGGTAGACGAGTATCAGGACACAAACGCAGCTCAGTTTGAGCTTGTTCGTCTCCTTACAAATGCAGAGGAAAATCTTTGCGTAGTTGGTGATGATGACCAGTCTATCTACAAGTTTCGTGGTGCTGATATCTACAATATTTTAAATTTTGAACAGCATTTTCCACGTGCTCATGTAATCAAGCTAGAGCAAAATTACCGTAGTACAGGAAACATCCTAGCGGCAGCCAACAAGGTTATTGCTAATAACGAGGGCCGAAAGGAAAAGGCACTTTGGACAGAAGAGGATGCTGGAGAAAAGATTCATTTTGCACAGTTTGACAGCGCATATGAGGAGGCTTCTTATATTGCCAGCAATATAGGCGGTCTTGTTAGAAAGGGCGAGGCTGATTACAGAGATTGTGCTGTATTATATCGTACAAATGCTCAGTCCCGTCTTATAGAAGAAAAGATGATATACGAGGGTATTCCTTACAAGATTGTAGGCGGTGTAAACTTCTATAGTCGAAAGGAAATAAAGGATGTTCTCGCATATTTAAAGACAGTTGATAATGGCAGCGATGATATTGCGGTACAGCGTATCATAAATATTCCAAAGCGTGGTATTGGTGCCACTACTATCACTAGAGTTTCAGATTTTGCCAGAGAGCATGGACTCAATTTCTACGAGGCTTTGGTACACTGTCAGGATATTCCAAAGATTGGAAAGGCAGCTGAAAAGATTTCAGGCTTTACAGCACTAGTGGAAAAGCTTAGAAAGATTGCAGCAGAGGAAAGTGTATCTGCTCTTGTAGAGGAGATTTTGGATCAGACAGACTATGTGGCCGAGCTAAAGGCAGAGGGCACAGACGAGGCAAAGGCTCGTATCGAAAATATCGACGAGCTCCTTACAAAGGCTGTAGCCTACGAAAAGGATGCCAGAGATGATGGAGAGGAGCCTACATTATCAGGCTTCTTAGAGGAGGTCGCTCTTGTAGCTGATATTGATAGCTACGAGGAGAGTGACAATTACGTAGTTCTCATGACTTTACATGGAGCTAAGGGTCTAGAGTTTCCTAGAGTATATATGGCAGGTATGGAGGACGGATTGTTCCCAGGTCAGGGTGCCATATTTGATGGAGGCGGAGCCGATTCTGAAATGGAAGAGGAGAGACGTCTTTGCTATGTAGGTATTACTAGAGCTAGAGAGCATCTCACCATGACCAGTGCACGCATGCGTATGATTCGTGGCGAGACCCAGTTTTCAAAGATTTCCCGTTTCGTAAAAGAAATCCCTGCAGAGCTAGTGGAGGGCAATCTCTGGGAGCCAAAGCCTAGAGAGGATTACAGCAGTACACCTATCGGAGAGTATTCTGTATATCAAAAGCCTACAGGAGCTGGCAAGCCATTTTTAGGCACTACATATGGTTCAAAGAGCACTACACCATCCACTACTCCAGCCTATGGAAAGACATTTACAGTGGGCAGCTCTACCACTGCCGTTGCCAACAAAAACGGCACAAAGATAGAAAAGGCTGAGCTGGAATACACAGTAGGCGACAGAGTTAGCCATATTAAATTTAAAGAGGGCACTGTTAAAAACATCATCGACGAGGGCCGCGATTACGAGGTTACAGTTGAGTTTGACAGCGTCGGAGTAAAGAAAATGTTTGCTTCCTTTGCGAAGCTTAAAAAGATATAAAAGGTCACGTAAAAGGAGTTATATATGAAACGTGGTGAGATTGTTCAGGGAAAGGTCGTAAAGGTAAATTTCCCTAATAAAGGAATTATGGAGACAGCTGAGGGAGACCGCCTTCGCGTAAAGGGCGTGCTTCCTGGTCAGACTGTTTCAGTTAGAGTAAAAAAGGCATCAAAGGAAAAGGCTCAGGGTAATCTACTTTCTGTAGATGCACCATCAGAGCTAGAAATGGAAAAGCCAGCATGCGCTCATTATGGAAAATGTGGTGGATGTACATATCAGTCATTATCATACGATACACAGCTTGATATAAAGTCAGGTATGATTCATGACCTTATGGCTCCAGTGATTAGTGAGGATGTATGGACTGCCACATACGAGGGCATCAAATCTAGTCCCAAGCAGTTTGAGTACCGTAACAAGATGGAGTTCTCATTTGGAGATGAGATGAAGGATGGTCCTCTTACACTCGGTATGCACAAAAAGGGCAGCTTTTATGATGTAGTTACAGTTGATGGATGTCAGATTATTGATGCTGATATGCGTCGAGTGCTCACTATGACATTAGAATATTTTTCAAAGGCTGGATTGCCTTATTACCATAAAAATACCCATGAGGGATATCTTCGACATCTCCTTGTTAGAAAGGCAGCAAAGACAGGGGAAATCCTAGTAGACCTAGTTACTAGTACCCAGATTTCATCATTATATGAGATTGCACTTTTAGCAGGATGGAAGGACGCACTTGTAAAGTGTGACCAGTGGACTGGAAAGATTACTGGTATTCTTCATACAAAGAATAACAGAGAGGCTGACGTTGTAGTTGACGAAGGCACAGAGATTCTCTATGGTCAGGATTGGTTCAAGGAGGAGCTTCTTGGCCTTTCATTTACCATTAGTCCATTCTCATTCTTCCAGACCAATTCTCTTGGTGCAGAGGTGCTTTATAGCACAGCTCGCGATTTTATTGCAGCAGGAGCAGATGGCGCAGAGGTATATGACCTCTATTCTGGAACAGGTACTATTGCCCAGGTAATAGCCCCAGCAGCAAAGCATGTTACAGGTGTAGAGATTATCGAGGAAGCCGTGGAGGCGGCCAAAGAAAACGCCAAGCTAAACGGCCTGGACAATTGCGATTTCATCGCTGGAGATGTACTAAAGGTATTAGATGACATCAAAGAAAAGCCAGATTACATCATCCTAGATCCACCTCGTGATGGTATCCATCCAAAGGCTCTAGAAAAGATTATTGACTACGGTGTAGACTCACTTGTATATATTTCCTGCAAGCCTACCAGCCTTGCCCGCGATCTAGAGGTATTCCTTGCTCGCGGATACGAGGTAAAGCGCCTAGCATGCGTAGATATGTTCCCTGGAACTTATCATGTGGAGACTGTAGTGTTGCTCACAAGAGTGAACTAATAGAAATCCTTGAAAAAGTATATTCGGGTAATCGTAGCTGTCAACCTCGTGACTGTAAGTGTAAAAAAAGAGCCTACGTCGTGATGGTTAAGTGGTAGATATATATAGCTAGCACCATCAAAAGTGAAAAGATAAGGTTATAAAAACTGACTAGACAACTAGAGGTTTTAAACCACGGTTCCATTAGCTGTGGTTTAATGCTGTTGTCTGTAGTTTTCGATATTCTTTAGGTGCCATACCGTATTTTAGTTCAAATATTTTGTAGAAATATGCAGAATTTTCATAGCCAATTTTTTTTATAATTTTTTCAGTTGTAAGAGTTGTACTTTCTAACAAGTAAGC